>LBIU01000220.1 GCA_000987445.1 Candidatus Accumulibacter adiacens
GAGGCCTTGCTGGCCGAGAAAGTGGTCCGCAAGAAGGAGACCTTCGTCGCCGTGGTCGGCATGCGCGTCGATGCCCGCACGCGCGCGGCCGCCGAACTGGAGGGTTTCCTGGCCAAGTTCGAGCTGCCGGTGCTGACCCATCTGCGCAACACGCAGCTTTACGTGCAGACGGCGCTGCATGGCATGACCATGTTCGACCTGCCGGCTTCGCGGGCGGCCAAGGATCTCGAGCAGTGGCAGCCGATCATTGACTGGGTCAACGAAGACTAGCTCGCGGTCCGGGCTTGCGCGCCGCGCCGATTGCCGCGATCGACAGCTTGCGCACCTTGAGCGTGCCGCGTCGGCGTAAAATGGCCGGATGCTCGAAACCCCGTTCGTCCATCTTCGCCTGCACAGTGAGTATTCGATTACCGACGGTATCGTCCGCCTTGGTGATGCGCTTGCCCGTGCGGGCAGTTGCCGCATGCCGGCACTGGCCCTCACCGATCTGGCGAATGTCTTCGGTCTGGTCAAGTTCTACTCTTCGGCCCGTGGCAAGGGCATCAAGCCGCTGCTCGGCAGCGATGTCTTCATTGCCAACGACCCCGACCCCGATCGTCCCTACCGACTGCTGCTGTTGGTTCGCTCGGGGCAGGGCTACCGGCAACTGTGTGAGCTGCTGTCGCGCGCCTATCTGGCGCCACGCGTGCGTGGACGCGCCGAGATCAGCCGCCGCATGCTGCACGAGGTCGGCGTCGATGGGCTGATCGCGCTTTCGGGCGCCGCCGGCGGCGACGTCGGTGAAGCGCTGCTGCAGGGCAAGTTCGAGCAGGCGACACTGTGCGCGCGGCGTTGGGAGCAGCTCTTCCCGGATGCTTTCTACCTCGAAGTGCAGCGCTACGGGCAGCCGCAACAGGAGTTCCTGGTCACCGCCACCGCCGATCTTGCCGCCGAGCTGGAGCTACCGCTGGTGGCCACCCATCCGATCCAGTTTCTCGAACGCGACGACTTCAAGGCGCACGAAGCGCGCGTCTGTATCGCCGAGGGCTATATGCTCGGCGACGCCAGGCGACCGCGCCTGTACACCGAAGAGCAGTATTTCAAGTCCACCGAGGAGATGGTCGCGCTCTTCGCCGATCTTCCCGAAGCGCTCGAGAACGCGGTAGAAATTGCCAAGCGCTGCAATTTGCAGATCACGCTCGGCAAGAGCTACCTGCCCGATTTTCCGACTCCGGATGGTGTCACGCTGGCCGATTTCCTGCGCCAGAAGGCCGTCGCCGGCCTCGAAGTGCGCTTGCAGCAACTGTTCCCCGACCCGGCCGAACGTGCGGCACAGCGAGCCCCTTACGACGCGCGCCTGCAGCTCGAGACGGACACCGTCGTGCAGATGGGATTCCCCGGCTACTTCCTGATCGTCGCCGATTTCATCAACTGGGCCAGGCACAATGGCTGTCCGGTCGGGCCGGGACGCGGTTCGGGCGCCGGTTCGGTGGTCGCCTACGCGCTGGGAATCACCGACCTCGACCCGCTGCGCTACGCGCTGCTCTTCGAGCGTTTCCTCAACCCGGAGCGGGTGTCGATGCCCGACTTCGACATCGACTTCTGTCAGGACAATCGCTGGCGGGTGATCGAGTACGTGCGCGAGAAATACGGTGCAGCGGCGGTCTCGCAGATCGTCACTTTCGGCACCATGTCCTCGAAGGCGGTGATTCGCGATGTCGGGCGCGTGCTCGACCTGCCCTACACTTTCTGCGACCAGCTTTCCAAGCTGATCCCGGTGGAAACCAACAAGCCCCTGTCGCTGGCCAAGTCGCTGCTCGCCGAACCGCAGCTGCAGGCGCGAATCGACGAGGAGGAGGAGGTCAAGGACCTCTTCGACCTCGCAGCCCGTCTCGAAGACCTGACGCGCAATGTCGGCATGCACGCCGGTGGCGTGCTCATCGCCCCCGGCAAGCTGACCGACTTCTGCCCGATCTATTCGGCCGACGGCGGTGGCTCGGTGGTTTCCCAGTACGACAAGGACGATGTCGAGAAGATCGGCCTGGTGAAGTTCGACTTCCTCGGCCTGCGCAACCTGACGATCATCGAACTGGCGCTCAAGTACGTCGAGCAGCTGAGCGGCGAGCGGCCGGACCTGGCGGCGCTGGCTTTCGATGATCCCAAGACCTACCAGATTCTCAAGGACGGCAATACCACCGCCATCTTCCAGGTGGAATCGGAAGGCATGAAGAAGCTGGTGCGCAAGCTGGCGCCCGACCGCTTCGAGGACATCATCGCCGTGCTCGCGCTGTACCGGCCGGGGCCGCTGGGCTCCGGAATGGTCGACGACTTCATCCTGCGCAAGAAGGGTCAGCAGAAGATCGACTACTTCATCGACGACCTGAAGACCTGCCTCGAACCGACCTATGGGGTCATCGTCTATCAGGAACAGGTGATGCAGATCGCGCAGATCATCGGCGGCTATACCCTGGGTTCCGCCGACCTCCTGCGCCGCGCGATGGGCAAGAAAAAGGCCGAGGAGATGGCCAAGCATCGCGACATGATGCGTGACGGGGCGAAGCTCAAGGGCTATGACGAAAAGCTGGTGATGCAGCTCTTCGACCTGATGGAGAAGTTCGCCGAGTACGGCTTCAACAAGTCGCACACCGCCGCCTACGCGGTCGTCACCTATCACACGGCCTGGCTGAAGGCGCACCACTGCGCGGCGTTCATGGCGGCGACGCTGTCCTCGGACATGGACAACACCGACGCGGTGAAGATTGCCCATGACGACGCGCTCAACAACGGCCTGCAGATTCTTGGCCCGGACATCAACGCCTCGCAGTATCGCTTCACGCCGGTCGATCGGCAGCGCATTCGCTACGGACTCGGCGCGGTCAAGGGAACCGGCGAACAGGCGGTGCATGCGATTCTCGACGCCCGCGCCGCGGCCGGCCCGTTCAAGGATCTCTTCGATTTCTGTCGGCGCTCGGACAAGCGCATGGTCAACCGGCGCACCATCGAGGCGCTGATTCGTGCCGGCGCCTTCGATTCGCTCGACGCGCACCGCGCGCGCCTGCTGGCCTCGGTCGGCATCGCCATCGAAGCCGCCGAGCAGGCCGAGCGCAACGCCATGCAGGTCAGCCTGTTCGATGTCCTCGATGGCGGTGGCGACGAGGACGGCAGAGCGCACGGCCCGCGCCATGTCGAAGTGCCGCGCTGGAGTGAAAGACAGCGGCTCAACGAGGAGAAGATCGCCCTCGGCTTCTATTTTTCCGGTCATCCTTTCCACGAGTTGCAGGCCGAGGTGTCGCGTTTTGCGCGCAAGCCGCTGGCTGCGCTGGAGGCGCGCAAGGAGCCGCAGTTCCTCGCCGGACTGGTGGTCGGCGTGCGCAGCAAGTTCACGGCGCGCGGCAAGATGGCCTTCATCCAGCTCGACGACGGCAGCACCTCGCTCGAAGTGTCGGTGTTCAGCGAGCTGCTCGATGCCGAACGCGCCAAGATCAGGGAGGACGAGGTGCTGATCGTCGAAGGCAAGGTGCAGCGTGACGATTTTGCCGGCGAAGGTCGCCTGAAAGTCGTCGCCGAAAGCCTGTTGACCCTGGCCGAAGCGCGCGGTCGTTTTGCCCGCCATCTGCGCCTGTCGCTCAATGGCCACGCCAGTGGGGTCAACGCCAGTGCCGCGGCGCAACGCCTGCGCAGCCTGCTGGCGCCTTATACGCCGGGCAATTGCCCGGTGCGGCTGGCCTACCACAACGGCGAGGCGACATGTGAGCTGGCTTTTGGTGACGCCAATCGGGTGCGTCTCGAGGACGATCTGCTGGCCTCGCTGCGCGACTGGCTGAGCAGCGAAAACGTCAGCGTCGACTACCCCTGAGCGAGGCCATGGATCATTTTTTCAGAAGGAGTGGCCGATGATCGGCAAAAATCTGCGGGCCTTTCGTGTTTCGCTATTCGGGCCGCTATTCGTCGCTGCGCTCTTGCTCGGCTGTAGCGACAGACTCAGTCTCGACAACTACAACCAGCTCAAGGTCGGCCAGTCCTACGACGAGGTGAAGCGGATCCTTGGCGACCCGGCGCGCTGCGATGAAATGGTTGGCGTGCGCAACTGTGTCTGGGGAGGCGAGCAGCGCGGCATCAAGGTCGCTTTCATGGCTGGCAAGGTCGCTCTGCTTTCGGCCAACAACCTGAAATGAGTACGGCCATGAAAACTCCCTTGCTGATCGACCAGGGCTTGCTCGATAGCGTCAGCGGAGAAGCCAGGCACAGCCCGCGCCAGCGCAAGAACCGCAACTTCCACGCCGACGATGCGGCGCCCGCGCATCGCCTGCTCAACGCCATCGAGCCCGGCTCCTACCTGATGCCGCATCGCCATCTCGACGCCAACAAGGACGAAACGATGCTCGTCCTGCGCGGCCGCCTGGGCGTCATTTTCTTCGACGAACTTGGCGAGGTGCAGCAGAGCGCAGTGCTGGCGCCCGACGGCCCGGTCTGCGGTGTCGACATCCCGCACGGCGTTTATCACACCATTGTGGCGCTCGATCCGGGCACGGTGATGTTCGAAGCCAAGGCTGGCCCCTACCTACCGCTCGACGAGGCCGAACGTGCGCCGTGGGCGCCCGCCGAGGGCGCAGCGGAAGCAGCCGCTTACGCACGGTCGCTGAGTGAGCGCTTCCGGTAGCGAACAGGCCTTGCCCCATGCAGGCCAGCTGTGTCGGGGTGTGACAGCCGTTTGCACCTCGCCCGGATGGGCGTTGGCCTGTTGAAGCAGAGCCTGTCGCGCTGGCTGTTGGCGGTGCTGCTGGCGCTGGT
>LBIU01000221.1 GCA_000987445.1 Candidatus Accumulibacter adiacens
GCGCTCCTAGAGTTCTAGCACATACGGCGCGTCCCGTGTCGGGTTGAACTCCGCGCGGTAGGACAGTTCGCTCTGCAGATCGTGCGCTGCCCAGCGTCGCGTGGTCTTGCTGCGGTAGTTGAAACACAGCGTCGGCGGTTGATGCCGCGAGCGGGCGATGATGCGCTGCATCGCTTCGGCGTCGGGGTGTCGGAAACGACTGCCGTTGGTGCTGACCAGAAAGCGCGGACTGTCGATCAGTGCCAGCAAGTCGTCGCTGAGGTTGCCGGCACTGCCATGGTGGGCGACTTTCACCGCGTCGACCGCGAGGATGCCCTGACCGCGTTGTTGCAGCAGGCGTTTCAGCGAGCGGGTGATCACTTGGTGATAGGCGTCGGCCAGGAAGAGGCAGGACTTGCCGGCGAATTCGGCCAGGAAGGCGATCGAACTGCCGTTGGCCGCCGAGCGGTCGACTTTCAGCTGGCGTTCGAGCAGGCGGTCGAGTTCGGGGGTGGTGCCGAGCAGGCCCTGCCCGGGCAGATAGGCCCTGCGCTGGGCCAGGCGTTGCCAGGCGGCGTCGAGGTCGCCGGGGGTGACATTGGGGCCGAGGTCCTTTTCCCAGGCCTGGCGCATTTGCGCCAGCGTTGCCGGCGTCGGCGACAGCAGGGTCAGTTTCAAGCCACCGGCCAGCGTGCGTTCGGGCAGGGGGCCTTCGTCGGGGACCACCACCGCCTGCCCGGAAAAAGCGCCGTTCCATTGCTCGTCTTCGAAACGGCGGACGATCAGGGCGCTGAGAAACTCGCCCTGCCTGCCGCCCAGGATCCTTCCGCCAGCGCTCAGATGGTTCCAGCCGTTGAACCACAGATCGATGACCCGGATCGGCAGCGGTTGATTGGCGAGCAGGCGCACGATGCCTTCGACGTGATCGGTGTCGACGTGGCTCATGACCACCAGCTCGAAGCGCCGGTCGCCGGCCGGCAGCGCGTCCAGGCGTGCCTCGAGATGCCTGTAGGTGGCGATCGGGCCACCGTCGATGAGCAGCCGGCGCGTGCGCGCCTCGTCTCCGTATTCGACGAACAGGCAGTCGCCGTGCAGTGCCGGCAGCATTTCGATGCGGAAGAAGCTGCCGTCCTTGCTCGCGGTGGTCATCATCGATCTCCAGTTATTGTGAAAAGCGGGCGACGGCAATGACCGTCAGAGCCGCCAGTCGGCGTCACCAAAAGCGACGACGCACAAGGCCATCGGCAGGCTGTCGAGCAGCGCCCGGCGTTTCGCTTCGCGCAGCGCTTCGCCGAGGCAGGGCACGGCGTCCGGCTGGCGTTGCCTGTCGGACTGCTCGTCGGCGGTCGATTGGCGGTGGATGGCGAGCAGCACTTCGAGCAGCTTCTCGCCGACCCTGACCGCGTGCGGACCGAAGACGGTGGCGATGGTCGACACGATCGCCGCCGCGCCGGCCTGCCGGAAATAGCGGATGTGGTTGGCGTACTGCTGCGCGCTGCTGGCGGTGTCGCAGCCGAGCAGCAGCAGCAGCGGGTAGGCGCCCTCGACATGCACATACTCGCGCGGCAGGCGCAGGGTCTTGAACGGGACGCCGCCGATTTCCAGCGCGATGTCCTGGCGTTCGCCGGTGTTGTGCGGAAAGGCGACGAGCAGGCTGGGGTGGCTGTCGCTGACCGCCTGCTTCCATTCGTCCCAGTTGCCGGCGAGGTGCACCGGCTCCGGCAGTTGCTGGCGCAAGGCGGCGAGCAGCGGCGCCAGCTCGCTGGCCTGGACCTCCTGGCTGTGGGCGACCAGCGCCCCCTGGTCGAGCTGCAGGCGCAGGCGTGCGCCGACCGGTTCGGCCTGGACGATCACCTCGGCCTGGTTGGGGAGCTCGATGGCGGGATTGTAGACGTGCCGTTCGATGACCTTGCGCAGTCCCCAGAAAGCCATCGGACAGACATGCCGGCGCGGCTCCTGCTGGCCGGCGCAGCCCTGCGGGCAGGCGCCGTCGGCGAGCGCCTGCAGGGCGTTCGGACAGAAGTCGACGCCGGCATCGTCATCGGGTGGCAGGTACTGGTAGATGAACTCGAAAGGGACGACGGCGTCGGCGCGGGTGCTGACCAGCTGAATGTGCGTGGCCTCGTCGACATCCATCCCTTCGCGCTGCAGCGGCTGCAGCTTGTCGATCACCAGGCTCGAGTAGAGATCGGCGCCGATGCGCGCCAGTTTGACGAACAGCTTGCGGTTGTCGCCGCTGGTCAGCCCCTCGCTGTAGTCGGCGACGCTGTGCGCGACGTCGGAGAGCAGCTGGTTGATGCTGGCGATCGGCTGTTCGATGCCGCTCAGGTCCTTGGCCCAGGCGCGCTTGCCGGCAATGCCGGTGAGCAGCGGCCGCTGCTGATTGCTGTGGTTGAGGATGAAAGAGGCGTCGAAACGCCGCCGCGAGCCGAGTTCGCCCCAATGCTCGCGAACCCGTGCTTCGAGCTGCTGGCTGATCGCTTCCTTGGCCTGGCCAGCGTCGATGGCGGTGCTGCTCTCGTCGAGGCCGGCGACGCGGGCGTGGATGAGCACCGTCTGCAGGATGCGGCCGCGGTGCAGAACGCTGATCCGCCCTTCGAAAGCGGTGGCGCTGCGCGGGGTGAATACGAACTCGGCGACGGTGCTTGGCCCGACGCGCGGCAAGAGTAGCTGCCCGAGCAGCGGCGCGTCGAGCTGGGTCGGCTCGTGAAAGACCACCTGCAGGCGATGCGGCCTCTGGCTGCGCGGCAACTCCTGCGCCGGAAAGGCTTCCGGCGCCGATCGCCATTGCTCGTCCGGCGGGCCGATTCGCACGCGCAACATGATCGTTACACCGACCTGCAGGCGGCGTCGCTCCTCGATCAGTTGCTCGTGCTGCTTGCGCCAGAAGCGGTGCTGGATGAAGCGCAGCTCGACGGCTTCTTCTGCCTCACAGGCGCGCAACTCGCTGGCGACTTCGGTCAGCGAGGAGGCTTCGCCGGATTCATGGTCATAGCCGTAGCGGGCGCTGGATTCTGCGATGCGTTTGGCCAGCAGATGCGGCGAGACGCTGCGCGCGCTCGGCAGCGCGCCCCGTGCCTGCCCGCTGCGCCCGCGGCCTTGTTCGCGCTCAGCGCCTTCAATGCCTTTTCCTCCGCGTTCAACAGAGGCCGCGCCGCCGCGGGTGGCGCGCGTGAGCGCTGCGCCAACTTGATCGGGATCGCCGACCAGTGGCCACAGCGAATGCTCGCTGACCGCCAGTTCGGCATCGTCTGGCAGGCTGCGCAGGCGGGCAGTCAGCGTGCCGACCGAATCCGACAGGGCACTGATGCGCAGCAGGTCGCCGCCGAGGAAGGCCGTCAGGCGCTGGCCGACGAAGGCCTGTACCAGGGCGATGTCCAGCGGCGTGTTGTGGCTCAGCGCGTCGGCGAGCTGCAGCAGGGCCGGGAACGCGGCGTCCTTGCCGGCGTCGCCAGCGGCAAACGGCGCCACGCAGGCCACGCCTTCGGCCGACAGCTCTCCGGCGACGATGCGCAACAGCGCTTCGCTCGCCTCGCCGACGTCATCCAGCCCACCGAGGACCAGCACCAGCGCGGCCCGGCTCGGCGAACGGCGGCTCAGCAGGCGGGCCGCGGTTTGCCGCAGCGAGCCACTGAAAACGAGGACTTCGAGGCGCGGTGTGGCGCGGCCGGCGATGGCGAAGCGATAAGGCCAGCTCGGCTGTGGCGGCGCCGGAGACTCGGCAAACGCGGCGGCGAGACGATCGTCCGGTAGGGCCGCGATGCGGAAGGGGAGTTGCCAATCGACGCGCCCGTCGGCCGCGAAGCTGTCGGCGACGAAAACGCTTGCCGCCGCCACCGCCGGCTGCTGCAGGGCGTGCAGCATCGGCAGCAGCGTCGTCCAGCTCTGCGCACGGCCGCGGATGGCGAGACGCGGCCCCGCGGACAGTTCATCGACAAAGCTCGCCCACGCGGCGGCGAGCATGCGGGCCGTCGGCAGGGCGCCGAGGGCCTCGGAAGCGGGTGCTTGCCAGGCCAGCGGCGGGTGGTTTCGCGCCCGCTCATGCGCCTGATCCCGTTCCCCGGCCTGATCCTGGCTGGCAGCGACGAGGAGACGGCCGATGCTCGCCGCGGTGCCAGCTGGCGAAGCGTCGCTGCCGGTGCGGACGGCAAGCAGCCCTTGCGGGTGGGCCGCACTGCAGACACCCACTGCGGCCAGGGCCTGGGCGAAAGCGGCGTCCTCGAGGTCGAGACTCCAGCTGGCGAGATCTTGGCGATCGATCATGGCGCTGTCTCAGTGCAGCGGCCAGGCGCCGGCCGGCCAGCCATGCGGCGCGTCGAGCGACAGCGCCGTACGCGTGCGCACGGCGCTGTCGGTCAGCGCGTAGCCCCAGTTGATCAGTTGCCCCTGTTCCTTCGCGGTGAGGGTCTTGAGGCGGGTCGGGATGGCCTGCAGCGCGGCGCTGAGCGGGTTGTCGCTGGCTAGCGCATCGTCATCCTCGTAGTCGTCGATGGCGGTGCCGATTCCCCAATAGGCGCCTTGCCGGAGCCCGGCCGCGAAATCGCCAATCAGCGAGCGCCTGGACAGCGCCCGCGTCTGCGCGATGAGGATGTCGCGCACGCGGCCGAGCTGCAGCAGGTCGTCCTCGAACGGCGACTCGTCGATCTCGAGAGGCGCGCCGGCGTCGCTGACCAGAACGACGTCGACCTTGTCGAGCAGGGCTTCGAGCCCCATGTTGTCGTGGATGCCGCCGTCGGCGAGCACGATCCGCCGGCGCAACCGGTCGAGGTTCGCCAGCTCGCCCTGTGGCTTCTCCCAGGCGCCGGGCTCGGTCTTCAACAGCACTGGCGAGAAAATCGACGGGAAAGCGCTGGAGGCGGCCACGGCCTCGGCAAGCGGCACCTCGGTGGCATACGAAATGCCCAGGACGTCGTCCGCGATGTCGTCCTGGCTAAAACGCAAGCTGCGCCCGGTCTGCATGTTGGTGGCGCAAATGATGAACCGCGGCGCGTGCTCCCCGGCGGGCGTTGCGAGCTCGCGGAGCAGGGTTTCGCCGAACAGGTCCCGGGCGTAGCGCCTGGCCAGAAGCTCGCCGGAAGAGCGGAACGGCGTCAGGTGGCCGCGCAGGGCGGTGCTGACGTCGATGGTCTGATTGCAGAACTCGCGCACCGGTTGCGCGACGACTTCCTCGAAGTTGCGCGCCTGATCGTGGACGAAGTCGAGCTGCCGCCAGCGGTGGGCCAGCAGGCCGGCGACAATCGAGCCGCCGGAAACGCTGCCGATGTGCGTCAGGCGGCGCAGCAACCCGCCCTCGTTGAGCCGCCAGAGACTGCCCAGGCCGAAGAGCGTTGCCCGAAATCCGCGCCCGGACAAGGCCAGACCGATACTCGGCAGTTGGT
>LBIU01000004.1 GCA_000987445.1 Candidatus Accumulibacter adiacens
TCTTGCCGAGGCCTCCGACGCTTTCCGCCAGGCGCTGGCACTTCAGCCGGAGAATCTGGCCGCGCAGTTCACGCTTGGTGACACGCTGCGCCTGCTCGAGCACTTTCAGGAAGCCGAAGAGATTCTGCGAGGGGTGGTACTGAAGGCCCCGGACTTCGTTGAAGCACTGGTCTCGCTGGCCGATACGCTGGCCGAGCTCGGGCTGGCCGACGAAGCCGAGGCCGTCTGCCGCCGGGCAGTGGTTCTGGCCCCCGGATACGCCACGACGCATTTCTGTCTGGGCAACATCCTGCGCAATTCGGGCCGTCTCGGCGAGGCCCGGGACTGCTTCCTGGCCAGCTTGCAGGCCGCGCCGAACAGCCTGCCCGCGCTCGGCAACCTGGGAAATGTGCTGCAGGAGCTGGGCGATTTCGTCCAGGCCGAGGACTGTTACCGACGCGCGCTGAAGCTCAATCCCGCCTATGCCACCGCCCGGGTCAACCTCGGCCGGCTGTTCGTGGAGCAACATCGTTTCGTCGACGCCGAAGCCGCCTATCGCGAGCTGCTCAAGAGGCAGCCGAAAAACGCCGAGATTCTTGAGCGCCTGGGCGGCGTCCTGCTCGAACTCGGTCAATCCGACGCGGCACGGAAGTGCTACCTGGAAGCCCTGGCCGTCGCGCCCGAACGGATCAGTACCCGGCTGGCGCTGGCGACGGCGGTGCTGCCGGTGAGCGCACAGAGCAGCGACGAAAGCGCGGCGGTCGGGCAGGATTTTGCGAGGGCGCTCGACGAACTGGCGGACTGGCTGCACGCCGATCGCGCGCGGCCCGTGGACCTTGCCAGCCTGGCGAGTGCCCAGCAACCCTTCTCGCTGGCTTATCGCGATGGCAATCACGTCGATCTGCTCGCCCGTTATGGCGACCTGATCGGCGAATGCCTGCGTCCGGATCGCCCCGCTTCGCCAGTGGCGGCGGCATGCCCGCCGCGAGAAAAACCGCGGCTGCTGATCGTCTCGCATCACATCCGCCGGCATTCGGTCTGGGATATCGTGCTGCGTGGCCTGTTGCTCGAGGTCGACCGGACGCGCTTCGAAATTCTTGTTTATCACCTCGGCAATGTCGAGGATGAGGAAACCGTGTTCGCGCGCGGGCAGGTCGACGGCTGGCGCGACCGGCGGACGATTTCCGACCCCGCCGGCTGGCTGGCGGCGGCGGCGGCCGACGCGCCCGATGTGATTTTCTACCCGGAGATCGGCATGTCGTCGCTGTGCTACTTCCTGGCGGCCCATCGGCTGGCGCCCTTGCAGGTGGCCAGTTGGGGACACCCGATCAGCACCGGCCTGGCGACCATCGACCTCTTTCTCTCCGGCGAGCTGCTCGAGGCCGTGGACGCTGACAGCCACTATCGGGAACGCTTGATCCGCCTGCCCGGGACCGGCTGTTGCACCGCCCCCATGCCGCTCGCCGCCGAGCCAATCGCGGAGGTCGAAGCCCGCCTGCGCGGCATGGACGGCCCGCGTTTCGTGATTGCTCAACGGGCGCTCAAGTTCGATCCGCGCGATGATGCGCTGTACGCCAGGATAGCAGCGGCGACCGGCGCGAGTGTCTTCATCCTGCCGCGCGATCCGATCTCTCCCTGGGCGACCGAGCAGGTCATGGCGCGCCTCGAAGCGGCCTTCCGCGGCCAGGGGCTCGATCCGAGCCGGCATCTGCTCAGTATCCCCTGGCTCTCGCCGGCCCAGTTCCTGGCCTTGCTCGACGCCTGCGACGTCTATCTCGACTGCCCGGCTTTTTCCGGTTACACCACCGCCTGGCAGGCGCTGCATCGCGGCCTGCCGATCGTGGCGCTGGCAGGCCGTTACATGCGCCAGCGCCTGGCATCAGGTCTGCTGCGCAAGGCGGGCTTGCCGGACACCATTGCCGCCACCGCGGACGATTACGTGGCCATTGCCACGCGCCTGGGCAGGGAGAGCCGCGACGTCGAGCACTCTAAGGCCCGGCGAGCCGCGATCATCGCCGCCGCACCGTCGGTCGATGGCGATGTCAGCGTCGTGCGCGCCTTCGAGCAGTGTCTGCTGGCGGAGCTCGACGCTGTCCGCCAGCGGCGCCACACACCGCCGTCGCCCCGATCACCGGCGCGCTAACGCCGCAGGTACGACAAGGCCTTCGGCAACACGACGTTGTTTCCAAAGGCGTCCTCGCCGTAGCCATGCCTGGCCAGCACATCCAGGTCGCTGAGGACGCGCTTGTCGCCAATGAAGGTCACCGTCAGGTCGGTGCGGATGTCGAGCTGGCCAGTGGCCTGCAAGAGGGCAATCTCGGCGACGGTGTTCTCGAGGACGCCGCCGTCGCGGCAGCCAATGCGGTCGGAAAGCTGCAGCGGCTGCTGGTAAAGGACGATCTTCCCCTCGTCGGCGAGCTGATGAACGATGGCCAGCACCGCGGCGGCAGTGGCTTCCGTGCCCAGATCTGCGGCACAGTCGGAATGGACGCGGGCAATTTCCTCGGCCAGCCAGCGCCGCTTGCGGGCGTTGATGGTCTCGTTGGCGCGAAACAGGTCCAGCGGCGAAGCGGCGTCGAACATCTTGCCTTCGAGTTCCATGCGCACCTGGCCGCCGTAGTGGGCGACGATGCGCGCCACCAGATTGGACGGGCGGACGTGGAAACCCCGGTAGCAGGGCAGCGGCACCTGCAGGCGCGCGCACTCGGCGTAGCGGCGCAGAATGCCTTGGCAAAGGCGCTGCCCACCCGCCAGGAAGTCGCTGGAAAAAACCATCGCATAGGCAAACAAGGTCGCCATGGTGGTCGCGCCATCGACCACCGGCCGGCCACGCAGGACGTTGTCGCCGGTTCGCGGACTGACGTGGCGTTCGTAGTAGTGCGCCAGGTCGGTGGCGATCTCGAGCAGATGGAAGATGACGCTGGCGTGGCTGCGCAGGATCGGCAGATCCGAGTCCGAGGTCTCGATCGATGTTCCCGAGACGTGCGTGTCATAGAGCGACTGCAGATTGTGAAACCGGAAGCTGAGCTGGCGCAGGCGTTCCTCGCTGACCGGGTCCGGGAAACAGGCCACGTAATCCGCCGGATGAACCCGCGCCGTGGCGCGCAGCAGATCGCTGTCGGCGGCGAGATTGAGGAACTCGGTGGCCAGGTGGGTGATCGTGCTGGCGGCATCACCGGCGGCGCGATCGTCGCGATCGCGCGGCAGGCGGCCGAGGGGCCGTTGCTCGGCGAAATCGTCGGCGGCCGGGGCAATGCCCGGCAGCCGAACGCCAAGGCGCTGCGCTTCCTCGAGCAGGCTGGCGGCAAGCTCGGCAACGACGCGGCCAACGACGTGCAAACGGTCAGCGGTCGCGGCCGGGAAATCGCCGTCGACCGGTAGCAGGCGGTAGGCCGGCAGGCGAGTCTGCAAGTGGGCCAGCGCCCGACCGACGCGAGCAAAGTTTCTGAGCGCCGCCACCAGGGCACGAAAACCGCTCCAAAGACGATTATCGCGGGCGCCATACTCGTCGAGCAGCGCTTCCATCTGTCCCGACTCGAGCAGTACCCGACCGATCAGCGGCCGCGGCAGCGACGCCTTGCCGCTGGGCAGCGCCGTCAAGCGACCGGCGAGTTCGAGCAACGGCCGGCTGGGTGCGCGAAGCAGCTCGCGAAACTGATCATCGCTGATCAGCGGGAGCAACGGCTCGCTGACGGCAAACGCACTGCGCGTTGATTTGTTCATCCTGTCCTCTCCGCCGCCATTGTCCAGCTATCCGGCCAATCGACACAAGCACAGCGGGGACCTCACGGGCGGCCCGAAGCCTCGGCAAGCCGGCGTTTGAGAGCTCGATCATGTGGGGTGTCTTGGCGGCAAGCCGGTGGCCTGCAGCCGCTGGCGGAGGGCGCACGGGGCATGCATGCGACACCCAGAACGCATTTAGCCCGACCAAGGGGCCGGGCTAAATTTTTTTCGTGGTGGCCAAGCGCGGAATCGAACCACGGACACGCGGATTTTCAGTCCGCTGCTCTACCAACTGAGCTACTTGGCCAACGAGTGCGGCAGTATATCGAATCGATTCTCCGTCGTCAAAGCCAACAGTGCAATTGCATGAATATCGGGCGCGACCCGGGCCGGGGGTACGACCGAGGGCGCGAGCATTGGCCGAAGTCGCGGCAAAAAAAGGGGGCACCTGGCCCCCGAAAACCGCTACCACCGCCGCAACACCCGTTCCAGTTCCAGTGTCCCCCGAGCAGGCGATCGTCGGTTATGAAATAGTTCACGATCAGGCGCGTTTGCCAACGCACAACCGGTGAGTCATCGCACCGCAGAGCACTTTCCTGACCGTCGGTTTGCCCTTTGGCCGCTCCCGCCTGCTCATTCTCCCTGCCAGTCGGCCAACGGTCATGATGAATTGAGACACCCCAGACCATGAAAGCGTTGACCGTTCCCCCCTTTTCTCTTGCAGTGGGGATTCCGGCTTGCACGCCGGGATCGTTCGCCGGACAGGGAGCATGCTCCCTGAATTCCCCGCACCACCCCGTAAGGGGAGAAGCGAGCTTCGTGAGTCGCTTGCGCGACTTTCACAGTAAGCTTATGCCTCGTCGCCTTGGCGACGCGATTTCTGGACCAATGCACGCCACTTTGGGAGGGGGTGATGAGTGCCAGAGCCCCCTGCCATCGTTGAACAGGTCCAGTAAATGAACGCACGTATCCGCTTCGCCATCTCGGTGATCATCCTCGGTCTTCTGATGACCGGCCCCTTTGTCATTACCGCGCTGCTGATCTGGGTCGGCGCGAAAGCGCCGGAACGTGCGCTGCTCGTCCAGCTGATCGTTCCTCACCTGTCGCTCGGGGCGATGATGACCGCTTTCGGCTTCGTCCTCGGCCTGCTGGTGATTCGTTACCTGTTCCGGCAATACGTACAGGGCCTGCTCAAGATGGCCGAGAGCCTGCGCCTGATGCTCACCGCCAACCGCAACTTCCGCGTCGTTCCCGAAGGTCCGCCGGAAGTCCAGCAGCTGGCCGAGGCGACCAACGATCTGGCGCAGCAACGCGATGGCCTGATGGACGACGTCGACACCCAGATCGCCGCCGCCAAGGCCTCGGTGGAAGAAGAGAAAAACCGCCTGGCGGCGCTGATGTCCGAACTCGCGCAAGCGGTCGTGGTCTGCAATCTGGACGGCCGCATCCTGCTCTACAACAGCCGCGCCCGGCTGCAGTTCAAGGCCTTGGCACAGGGCAGCACGACAGGCACCGGCGGCGCGCTGATCGGCCTCGGCCGGTCGATCTTCTCGATCCTCGAACGCAACCAGATCGATCACGCGCTCGAAGTGGTCTACCAGCGCCTGCAGAAAGGTGCCGGGGCGGCAATCGCCAACTTCATCACCACCGCTCGCGGCGGCCAACTGCTGCGCGTGCAACTGGTGCCGGTGCTGTCGATCGCCGACGACTCGCCGGAGAACGACATCAGTGGCTACGTGCTGACCGTCGAAAACATCACCCGCAGCCTGGAACAGGAATCGCGCCGCGACCAGGTCCTGCAATCGCTGACCGACGGCAGCCGCGGCAGCCTGGCCAACATCCGCGTCGCCGTCGGCAACCTGATGGACTATCCGGACATGGAAACGGCGGTACGCGAGCGCTTCGTCGGCATCGTCAGCGACGAAGTGCTGCGCATGAGCCAGCGCCTCGACCAGACGATGAACGAGTTCGCCGATTCACTGAAGACGCGCTGGCCACTGGAAGATGTCCTGGGCATCGACATCATCGCCGCCGCGCAGCGGCGCATCGAGGAGCAGCTCGGGCTGCCGAGCAAGACCGAGGAAATCGACGACGCGCTGTGGCTGCGCGCGGAAAGCTTCTCGCTGGTCTTTTCCATCTGTTGCCTGGCTTTCCGCCTGCTCGAGCATTATCAGATCAAGGAGTTGCGCTTCCGGCTGCAGCCTTTCGGCAAGCTGGCCTACCTGGATATCATCTGGGCCGGGCAGGCCATGTCCTCGGAGACTTTCTACACCTGGGAAACGGAACCCATGCAGGTCGGCACGGAGAACTCGCCGCTGTCGCTGCGCGACGTCATCGACCGCCATGGTGGCGAAGTCTGGTACCAGCGCGACAAGGCCGCGCACTGCGCGTTTTTCCGGCTGGTCCTGCCGGTGGCCATCCCCGAAACGCTGGCCGAAGCGGAGCGCGTCGACGATAGCCAGGTGCGCCCCGAGTACTACGATTTCGACCTCTTCGACTTTCGTGATCAGAGCATCGACCTCGACCGACCGCTGGCCGATCTCAGCTACACCGTCTTCGATACCGAGACCACCGGCCTCGAGCCGGCGGCCGGCGACGAGATCATCCAGATCGGTGCAGTGCGCATCGTCAACAGCCGCATGCTGCGCCAGGAAAACTTCGACGAACTGGTCGACCCCGAGCGCCTGTTGCGACCCGAAGGAATCCCCATCCATGGCATCACCGACGACATGGTGCGCGGCCAGCCGACTATCGACGCGGTGCTTCCCGGCTTCCACGACTTCTGCAACGATACCGTCCTGGTCGCGCACAACGCCGCCTTCGACATGCGCTTCCTGCAACTCAAGGAGGAACGTACCGGCGTCGTCTTCAGCCAGCCGGTGCTCGACACGCTGCTGCTCTCGGCGGTACTGCACGCCAATCAGGACTCGCACCAGCTCGAGAAAATCGCCGAACGCCTGGGGATCACGATCGAAGGGCGCCACAACGCCCTCGGCGACGCGGTCGCCACCGGCGAAGTGTTCCTGAAGATGCTACCGCTGCTCGAGCAGATGGGCATCAGCACTCTGCGGCAGGCACTGGAGGCTTCGCAGAAGACTTATTTTGCGCGGGTGAAGTACTGAAGCGACCTGCGCTCGGCGACCGTATAGACTTCCAGCTTGCTCCGCCAAGGGGCGTTTGCATAACAGCGGGCAAGTACTCTTGGCGCTGCCGGGGATAGCGGCTCAAAGCAACGAGCCGCTATCCCCAAAGAGATGCTGTTACGTCAGGTCGACGCGATACACCACGCCCAGCGAGGAGGCCACCCGCAGCGAGCCATCGGGGGCGAAGGCCAGGCCCGTGATCTCGTT
>LBIU01000222.1 GCA_000987445.1 Candidatus Accumulibacter adiacens
TCCGGACTGGCGCCGCGAATCGGACCCAGGCGGTGCCGGTCGCTGGAGAGCGAAACCGCGCAAGGCGCGCGCGCCGTCGACCAACAACCAGCGCTTGTCTTCCGCGCTCCTGGTCCCGGTCCCGGTGCAGCGCGGCGGCCTCAGAACAGTATGTTGTCCATCACGCTGTCGACTCCGGAGACACCTACCAGAAGCACCTGGAACTGCAGTTGGTCGGCTCCGTCATATAGCGCGACGATGGTGTTACCCGGCGAAAGTACATCGTCGATCGCCACCTGCGGATTGAGGATCAGGTCAAGCAGGCTGCTCAAGTCAAGGATATCGCCACCAGCGTCTGGCGCCGTCGTATCGAAGTCGAAGATTGCGTCACCGAGGTCGGGCTGGTAGTAGACGAACCGGTCCGTTGTGTGGTCGGCCTGCGTGGGGTCGCCCGTTCCGCCCCACAGCCAGTCTGCGCCATCGCCACTGAATAGCCAGTCGTTCCCTGCTCCGCCGACCAGGAGGTCGTTGCCCTGGCCGCCGGACAGCGTATCCGCGCCGTCGCCACCGTTGAGCAGGTCCACGCCTTCGCCCCCGGCAATACGGTCATCCCCGGCTTCCCCGAACAGCGAGTTTGCACCGCTCCCGCCGTCGAGCACATCGTCTCCGTTGCCGCCGGCCAGGATATCGGCCCCCGCACCGCCTTGTAGCGTGTCGTCGCCGTCGCCGCCAATAAGCAGGTCATCACCCGCGTCGCCCGTGAGTGTGTCGGCATCGGCCCCGCCAACCAGCGTATCCGCACCGTCGCCGCCAGCGAGTGTATCCCGTCCGATGTCGCCGTCGAGCACGTCATCTCCGGCGCCGCCCTGCAGATTGTCATCCCCCGCACCACCCGCCAGCGTGTCGTTGTCAGCGCCGCCATCGAGCAGGTCGGCCCCCTCGCCGCCACCAAGGAAGTCGGCGCCAGCCTCGCCGCGCAACTCGTCGTCACCCAAGCCACCGTCGAGCTGGTCGCCGCCGAGCCCGCCGAGCAGCGTGTCGTTACCATCGCCGCCGAGAAGCAGGTCATCGCCAGCGTCGCCCATGAGGGTGTCCGCTTCGGCCCCGCCGTCGAGCGTGTCGGCGCCCTCGCCGCCAGCCAGGGTGTCAGGACCAGCGTTGCCCTCGAGGGCATCGTCACCCTCGCCGCCGTGCAGGATGTCATTGCCCGTACCGCCGGCCAGTGTGTCGTTGTCGGCGCCGCCGTCGAGCAAATCGGCCCCCCCGCCGCCGCTGAGGAGGTCCGCGCCATCCTCACCACGCAACTCGTCGTCGCCCAAGCCGCCATCGAGCTGGTCATCACCCAGCCCTCCGCTCAGAATGTCGGCACCATCTCCTCCGATGAGAAGATCGTTACCACCTCCTCCGGCAAGCGTGTCGTCATCCTCGCCGCCGTCGAGCACGTCGGCGCCGTCTTCTCCATCCAGCGCGTCCATTCCCGCGTTGCCGCTGAGCCGATCATCGCCGCTGCCGCCCAAAAGGAAGTCCGTTCCATCGCCACCGAATAGCCAGTCGTCACCTGCGCCGCCGGCCAGGAGGTCGTTGCCCGAGCCGCCGGACAGCATGTCCGCGCCATCGCCACCGTCGAGCAAATCCGCGCCTTCACCCCCGGCAAGGAGATCATCCCCGGCTTCGCCGAACAGCTCGTTTGCGCCGCTCCCACCGTCGAGCACGTCGTTTCCGTTGCCGCCGGCCAGGGTATCCGTGCCTGCACCGCCTTGCAGTGTGTCGTCGCCGTCGCCGCCAAGAAGCAAGTCGTCACCAGCGTCGCCCATGAGTGTGTCGGCGTCGGCCCCACCAACCAGCGTATCTGCGCCGTCGCCGCCGGCGAGTGTATCCAGTCCGATGTCGCCATCAAGCTCGTCGTCTCCGGCGCCGCCCTGCAGATTGTCATCCCCGGCACCACCCGCCAGCGTGTCGTTGTCAGCGCCGCCATCGAGCAGGTCGGCCCCCTCGCCACCACCAAGAAAGTCGGCGCCAGCTTCGCCGCGCAACTCGTCGCTGCCCAAACCGCCGTCGAGCTGGTCTTCGCCGAGCCCGCCGAACAGCGTGTCGTTGCCATCGCCGCCGAAAAGCAGGTCATCACCAGCGTCGCCCATGAGGGCATCAGCTCCGGCCCCGCCGTCGAGCGTGTCGGCTCCCTCGCCGCCGTGCAGGGTATCGTCGCCCGTACCGCCGACCAGCGTGTCGTTGTCAGCGCCGCCATCGAGCAGGTCGGCCCCCTCGCCACCACCAAGAAAGTCGGCGCCAGCTTCGCCGCTCAGCTCGTCACTGCCCAATCCGCCGTCGAGCTGGTCTTCGCCGAGCCCGCCGAACAGCGTGTCGTTTCCGTCGCCACCGAGAAGCAGGTCATCACCAGCGTCGCCCATGAGCGTGTCGGCGTCAGCCCCGCCGTCGAGCGTGTCGGCTCCCTCGCCGCCGCGCAGGGTATCGTCGCCTGCACCGCCGGCCAGCGTGTCGTTGTCAGCGCCGCCATCGAGCAGATCGGCCCCCTCGCCACCACCAAGGAAGTCGGCGCCAGTCTCGCCGTGCAGCTCATCGCTGCCCAATCCGCCGTCGAGCTGGTCGCCGCCGAGCCCGCCGAGCAGCGTGTCGTTTCCGTCGCCACCGAGAAGCAGGTCATCACCAGCATCGCCCATGAGCGTGTCGGCGTCGGCCCCACCATCGAGCGTATCGGCGCCATCACCACCAGCCAGCGTATCGTTGTCATTGCCGCCGTCGAGCAGGTCTGCTCCCTCGCCGCCGCCAAGGAAGTCTGCGCCAGCCTCGCCGCGCAACTCGTCATCGCCCAAGCCGCCGTCGAGCTGGTCGGCCCCATCACCGCCGACCAGAATATCAGCGCCGTCGCCGCCGATGAGGAGGTCGTCACCGCCCTCGCCGCTCAGCGTGTCGGCGTCGGCCCCGCCGTCGAGCGTGTCGGCCCCATCACCGCCAGCTAGCGTGTCGTTGTCAGCGCCGCCATCGAGCAAGTCATCCCCCTCGCCGCCGCCAAGGAAGTCGGCGCCAGCCTCGCCGCGCAACTCGTCGTCACCCAAGCC
>LBIU01000223.1 GCA_000987445.1 Candidatus Accumulibacter adiacens
GCCGCGCCAGCGGATCTCGCCGCTGACTGCTGGCGTCAGGGCGCAGAGCATGCGCAGCAGGCTGGTCTTGCCCGAGCCGTTTCTTCCCTGCAGGTAGAGCATCTCGCCGCCATCCAGCCGAAAGCTGACGTCGGCGAAGAGGCTGCGCTCACCGCGTACGCATTCCAGATTCGAAGCTTCAAGCATGCAGAGGGAAATCCCGGAAAGAGGCGAGGGCCGGCGAGGCCGTATTGTGAAGGCGGCAGTTTAGCGGCGGATTGACCGAAATCAAAATCGATTCAAAGGCTTTTGCTATTGTCTGATGAGACTTTCCGGGAGAGTGACGGTGGAACAGGGTGTTCTGCAGCTGGCACTGACGTGGAATGGCGGGCAAATCGATGCCGTCGCAGTCGCTTCTACGCGACCGGTGGCGGCGCGTGCCCTGCGCGGCTTCTCGTTTGAGCGCGTCCTCGAATTCATCCCCCGCGTGTTCAGTCTTTGTCGCTGTGCGCAGGCCTCGGCAGCGCAACTGTCCCTGCAGGCCGCGCGCGGCCTGCGCACGGACCTTGCTGCGACGCCTGCGCAGACACGGGCCGTGGCGCTCGAAGCGATCGGCGAACACCTCTGGCGCCTGTTGCTCGACTGGCCGCGGCTGAACGGCGAGCCGTCGCGGCAGAACGAATTCCTGCTCTGGCGCAAGCGCCTGCTGAGCCTTGCCGATGGTGCCGATGGCACGGATGGGCGTGGCGCGACTGCCTTCGGTGCCCGCTTGCTAGCCTGGCTGGACGACCAGCGCCCGCCGCGCTGCGACGATCGCCTGCTCGCCGCGCCGGTGGCCTTGCTGCCGCGCCTGTCGGCGGCCGACTGGGAGTCACGCTTTGGCGACGACGGTTTTGCCGAACAGCCCACCTTCTCCGGCCAGGCGGCCGAAACCGGAGTGCTCGCCCGGCAGGCCGAGGATCCAGAGGTGGCGGCACTGCTCGCCGACGGGCGGCGGCTGCAGGCGCGCTTGCAGGCGCGTTACGCCGATCTGCGCGGGCTGGCACAGGGATTGGCCGAGCCCGAGCAGCGGTCGATCTGGATCGACGTGGCGGAGGTCGCCGAACGTTGCGGGCTGGCGCGGGTCGAAACGGCCCGCGGCACTTTGCTGCACCGCGTCGAGCTGGATGGCGACCGGGTTGCGCGCTACGCCATCGTTGCGCCGACCGAATGGAATTTTCACCCGCAGGGGGCGTTTGTCCGCGAGATGAGCGGTCGTCCGGCCGCGACGCGCGCCGAAGCCGTGCTCGCGGCGCGCCGCTTGGCTTTGTCGCTCGATCCCTGCGTGCCGTTCGAGGTGACGGTCAGGGATGCATGAGATGTCGCTGGCCATGGGCGTTCTGCAAATTGTCGAAGACGCCGCGTGTGCTCAGTCCTTCCAGCGCGTGAAGACCGTGTTCCTTGAAATCGGCGAACTCGCAGCCGTTGAGCCGGAAGCCCTGCGCTTCTGTTTCGACGCCGTGATTCGCGGCACCCTGGCCGAGGGCGCTCTTCTGGAGGTGATCGAGGTCGCTGGCGAAGGTTTATGTTTTAATTGCCATCAGACGGTGCCGCTTGCGGCCCGTTACGACCCCTGCCCAGCCTGCGGCGGTTACCCGGTTCAAGCGACCGGCGGTACCGAGATGCGGGTCAAGGAGCTGGAGGTCGAATAATAATGAAGAAGGAGACAGCAGATGTGTACCACTTGCGGTTGCAGTGCCGGGGAGGCTCGCGTTGCCGGTAGAGCAGTCCCCGGAGAGGAAGATGTTCGGCCGGTCGCACGGGGCCACGCGCCGCCGCGGTCGACGGCCGTGGGAGGTGGCTCGATTCATCGTCGCATGAGCTATGTCGCGGTTGCCGCGGATGGTGCTCAGCACGCGCATCAGCATGGCGGCGCTGCACAGGTGCATAGCCACGCGCACCATCACGCAGACGCAGGCAAGGCCGGCAAAGACGCTCAGCAAGGGGCCGCTGCAGAGGCGGCGACACCGGCGCGGATGGTGCAGATCGAGCGCGACATCCTGGCCAAGAACAATGGCTACGCGGTACAGAACCGGCGTCGTTTCGACGAGCAGGGCATTTTCGCGCTGAATCTGGTTTCCAGTCCCGGTTCGGGAAAAACCAGCTTGCTATGCCGCAGCATTGCGGCGCTGCACGCGAAGCGGTCGACACTGCCGATCGCGGTGATCGAGGGTGACCAGCAGACCAGCCACGACGCCGAGCGAATCCGGGCCAGCGGCGCGCCGGCGGTGCAGATCAATACCGGCAAGGGCTGTCACCTGGATGCGCATATGGTTGGCCACGCGCTCGACGAGCTGGCACCGGCCGACGATTCGCTGCTGCTGATCGAAAACGTCGGCAACCTCGTTTGCCCGGCGGCCTTCGACCTTGGCGAGGCGCACAAGGTGGTGATCCTTTCCGTGACCGAGGGAGAAGACAAGCCGCTGAAATACGCAGGCATGTTCGACGCCGCCTCGCTGCTGCTGATCAACAAGATCGATCTGTTGCCCTACGTTTCCTTCCGCGTCGACAGAGCCATCGCCTACGCCAGGCAGATCAATCCGCAGCTGCAGGTGATCGAGGTCTCGGCGACCACCGGTGAAGGTCTGGAGCAGTGGCTGGCCTGGCTGATCGCGGGCTGCACGGCGGCGCAAGAGAAGAAGAAGGGGAGCGTGGCCGCGCTGCAGCGCCGCATCGGCGCGCTTGAAGCGCAACTCTCTGCTGTGTCGGGAGGCTGACATGACCGAGAGCATGGTTTGCCAGAACATCCGTGTCAGCGGCGTTGTCCAGGGCGTCGGTTTTCGTCCCTTCGTCTGGCGTTTGGCCCGCGAACTCGGGCTTGGCGGCTGGGTTCGCAACGATTCGCGCGGCGTCGAGATCGAGGTCTGCGGGGCGGCCGAGCAGGTCGAGGATCTCATCGGCCGACTGGAGCAGGAGGCACCGCCTCTGGCCCGGATCAGTGCCGTGGTCGCTCGGGCTGCCGCGCCGGCCGCACACGATGGCCGCGAATTCGTGATCATCGACAGCCGCAGTGGCCGGGCGGGGACGATGATCGGACACGACACGGCAGTCTGCCGCGACTGTCTGGCAGAAACCTTCGAACCCAGCAACCGCCGCTGGCGCTACGCTTTTTCCAACTGCACCAATTGCGGGCCGCGCTACACCATCAGCCGTGGCTTGCCCTACGACCGGGTGCGCACCAGCCTCAAGCCTTTCGTGATGTGCCCGAAGTGTCAGCAGGAGTACCGCAAGCCCGAGGATCGGCGTTTTCACGCCGAGGCCAATTGCTGTCCGAAGTGCGGTCCGCAGTTGCGCCTGGTCGATGCCGAGGGGCTGCCACTGCCTGGCGACCCGCTCGCCGAGACGCTGGCCCTGCTGCGCGCCGGGAAGATCGTCGCCATCAAGGGCCTGGGGGGTTTTCACCTGGCTTGCGATGCGCGCAATGCCGTCGCCGTGGCGCTGCTGCGCGAGCGCAAGCAACGGGACGAGAAGCCCTTCGTGGTCATGCTCGCCAACGCCGCCTCGGCGGCCAAGTTCGTGCAGATGGGTATCGGCGAGCCGGGCTTGCTGACCCTGCCGACGCGTCCTGCGATCCTGATCAAGAAGCGCGGCAACACGGATGCCGCCTTGCCCGGGGTGGCGCCAGGGCTGAGCTGGCTGGGGGTGATGCTGCCCTACACGCCGCTGCAATTCCTGCTCTTTCACGAAGCGGCGAATCGTCCACCGGGCCTGGGATGGCTGGAAAGGGCGCAGGATCTGGCGCTGGTGATGACCAGCGCCAACCCTGGCGGCGAGCCGCTGGTGGTCGGCAACAACGAAGCCCTGTTGCGCCTCTATGGCATTGCCGACGCCTTCCTGATGCATGACCGCGAGATCGTCACGCGTTGCGACGACAGCGTGGCGCGGATTACCAGCGGCGGCCTGCAGTTCATCCGGCGGGCGCGCGGGTACACGCCGCGGGCGATCAAGTTGCCGATTGCCGGGCCTTCGGTGCTGGCCGTTGGCGGCTGGTTCAAGAACACCATTTGTGTCACGCGCGGCGACGAGGCCTTCGTTTCTCAGCATATCGGCGACCTCGACAATGCCGCCGT
>LBIU01000224.1 GCA_000987445.1 Candidatus Accumulibacter adiacens
GAGGTCGACTACGTGACTTGTTATCAGCGCTCCGCACCCGACAGTGCGGTAGCGCTTGAAGCGCTGTGGCGCAGCGACCAGCTTGACGCGCTCACAGTTTCATCCAGCGAGGGTTTGCGTAACCTGGTCGACCTGCTCGACGCCCCCGCGCGTGCGTCTCTGCGTACGACTCCGGTGTTCGTGCCGCACCCGCGAATCGCCGAGCTGGCGCAGAAACTTGGTTTGCAGCGGGTGATTCTGACCGAACCGGCAGATGCTGGGATCATCGCTGCTCTGAACGTATATAATTGGCGGTCATGATGAAAGAAGAAATCGACCCACGGTCTTCACTCCCCGAACAAGCTGCCGCTGAGTCAGCCGGCAAGTCGCCGCCAGACGAGCAGCAGTCAGCGGGTTCTCTGACAACGCCGGAGAGCGAGGCCTCAGCTGCGAGCGAGTCGCTGCCGGAAACGGATCAGCGGCCGGAGGCGGACTCCTTGCCGGAGACGGAACACGCGGCAGCGGAATCCGAGCCCTCAGGCGAAAAGGAGGCCCTGCCCGACGCACCGCCGACGCTCGACGGTCCGTCACCCGCGGCGACACAAAGCGCGCTTGAGGGGCCTGCCGAGACCCCGGAAGCGGCCGAGACTGGGCCCGGCAGTGTGCCGCCAGTGAGCGAGCCGTCGGCCGCAAGCGGGCCAGCGACAAGTCCGCCGGAGGCAACTTCGGCGACGGCAGCGAGTTCGCAGCCTCCGCAGCCTCCGCAGCCTCAGCAGTCGGCTGGCTGGCGCAGCCCCTGGGCGCTGGTGGTGCTGGTGGCCCTGGGTCTGGCGGCGTGGCAGTGGTTCGAAACCCGGCAGAAACTGTCCGATACGCAGCAGGAATTGGCTCGCCGCCTGGCCGATAGCGATACCAGCGGCGCGGAAATCCGCGCCCTTTCCAAGGGCGCGACGGAGCAGGTAGCTGGCGTCCTCGGTCGTCTCACTGCGCTTGAGGAGAAGATTGGCGAATCGCAGAGCCAGCAGGCGATGCTCGAGCAGTTGTATCAGGACGTGGCTCGCAACCGGGATGAGTTGGCACTGGCGGAGGTGGAGCAGAGCGTAACCCTGGCCGCACAGCAACTGCAGTTGGCAGGCAACGTGCAGGCCGCCGTAGTCGCCCTGCAAGCTGCCGACGCCCGTTTGGCGGCCAGCAGCCGACCACAGTTCGTAAGCCTGCGCAAGGTCTTGAGCAGCGACCTCGAGCGTCTGCGCGCCTTGCCGCAGATCGATGTGGCGGCCATGAGCTCGCGCCTGGAAAGCGTTATCAACGCGCTCGACACGATCCCCCTGGCCGTCGATGGGCGGCCGAAGGCGAACGGCGACGGCGGGAAAGACGCCCCGAATACTGCCGCGCAGGCCGCCTCTGCAGCGGTGTCTGCCGAATGGCCTGCGCCGACCAGCGTCGAGTTCTGGCAGAAACTGGTCAGTGCTGAGCTTTGGCAGCGATTGGGCCGAGAGGTCTGGGGTGAAGTGAAATCATTGATCCGCATCCAGCGTTTTGACCGCGATGAGCCGGCCATGCTGGCGCCCGGTCAGGCATTCTTTCTGCGTGAAAATCTCAAGTTGCGTTTGCTCAATGCGCGCCTGGCACTACTGGCTCGTGATCAATGGACTTTCCAGAACGAGCTCAAGCATGCTCAGGCGTGGATGAACCGCTATTTCGACGCCAGCGATTCCTCGCTGCAGACGGCGCAAGCCACTCTTGAGCAGCTCATCGCCACCGAGATCAATATCGAGATGCCGACGCTTAACGAAAGCAGGTCTGCGGTCAAGACCTTCAAGCTTGGTCAGGAGCGCCAGTGAGAGGGCTACTTTGGCTACTGGCACTGGTTGCCATGGCTGTCGGCGTTTCGCTGGCAGCACGATACAACGATGGCTATTTGCTGCTCATCGTACCGCCGTATCGTATCGAGATCGCACTCAGTCTGGCGATCATCCTCTTCTTTGCCGCCTTCATACTGCTGTCCGTGGTGCTGCGCACCATTGGACTGACGCTCTCCCTGCCGAGGCGGTTTGGCGACTATCGCGCACGTCGCCGTCGTGAGAAAGCCACGGCGTCTCTTCACGAGGCCCTTCGCCTGCTTTTCGAAGGGCGTTTCGCGCAGGCCTTGAAGAAAGCCGGCGAGGCGCACGCTGGCGGGCAGGATCCGGGCTTGGCAGCCCTCCTGGCAGCGCGCGCCGCACACGGTCTGCGTGAACCCGAGAAGGAGCAGGAGTGGCTCGGCCGGGTTAACGACCCGCGACTCGACCCTGCACGACTGATGCTGGAAGCGGAAATGGCCATCGACCATGAGCAATATGGCGAGGCGGTGAGCGTGCTGCAGGCTCTGCAGAACATTTCTGGTCGGCACATCGCGGCCCTGCGCCTTGAGCTACGTGCGCAGCAGGGCTGCGGCAACTGGCCGGAGGTTCTGAAGCTGGCGCGCGTACTCGAGAAGCGCGAAGCCTTGGCGCCTGAACTGGTGCAGGAGATAAAGACCCTGGCACATCAGGAAACCATCCGCCAGCAGCAGGCGGACGAGGGGCAATTGCTCGCCTACCTGCGCGCGATACCGGCCAAGGAACGCAGTCTGCCGCTGACGCACACCTCTTGCCAAGCCTTGCTCGAACACGGGGTGGACGACGAGGCGCAACGGATGATCGAGAAGCAACTCGACGCGCAGTGGGATTCGGACCTCGTACAACTCTATGGTCAGGTGCGCGGCAGCGACTTGACGTCCTGTATTGCGCGCGCCGAGAAATGGCTGCCACGTCATCCCGAAGACGCGCAGTTGCTGCTTGCTTTGGGCCGCCTGTGCCTGCAGCAACGTTTGTGGGGCAAAGCGCAGATCTACCTTGAGGCGTCGCTGTCGCTGGTCGATCAGCGCGCGGTCCGGCTGGAACTGGCCCGCCTCTTCGAGCAGACCGAGCGTTGGGACGAGGCCATGCCGCACTACCGGGCCGCGGCCGAGCAGATCGCCCTGCGCGCTGCAACACCGCCGGCGCTACTTCGACTCGCTGCGAACTCGTCGCCTCAGCCGTCAGTGCCGCGATTGACCGGCTAGGCTTAGGCCTTCCCCGGCTAGGGGCCAGGCCCCTTCCTGTGCCTCTAGCCTAAGCCCAATCTCGTGGTTTCAGGACTTCGTAGAGCGCTGCTTCGGGGCTGCCGGCGGCCGGTTGCCAGTCGTAACGCCATTTGACGACCGGCGGCAGCGACATCAGGATCGATTCCGTTCGTCCGCCCGACTGCAAGCCGAACAGCGTGCCGCGGTCCCAGACCAGGTTGAACTCGACGTAGCGCCCGCGCCGATAGGCCTGGAAGTCGCGCTCGCGTTCTCCGTAGGGCAGGTGCCGACGCTTGTCGATGATCGGCAGGTAGGCCTCGGTAAACGCTTCCCCGACTGCCTGTGTCAACGCGAAGCAGCGTTCAAAGCCACCCTCGCTGAGATCATCGAAGAAGACGCCGCCGACCCCGCGTGGCTCATTACGGTGCTTGAGGAAAAAGTACTCGTCGCAGCACTGCTTGTAACGCGCGTAGACGTCGTCCCCGAAAAGCTGCAAGGCTTGCTTGCAGGTGGCGTGGAAATGCCGAATGTCTTCGTTGAAGGGGTAGTAGGGGGTGAGATCCATGCCGCCGCCGAACCACCACACCGGTTGGGCATCGCGCTTGGTTGCGACCAGCGCGCGGACGTTCATGTGCGCGGTCGGGCAGTACGGGTTTTCCGGATGTAAGACCAGGGACACGCCCATGGCTTCGAAAGCGCGGCCGGCCAACTCGGGCCGCTTTGCGGTCGCCGAAGCGGGCAGCGCCGCCCCGCTGACCTGCGAGAAGGCAACGCCACCGCGCTCGAAGACCCGGCCACCCTCGATGATGCAGGTGCGTCCACTGCCGGCGAGCGGCTCGCCCGCCGCCTTCTGCCAGGCATCGGCGCGCAATGTTTGGCCATCGGCGCCCTCGATTGCTTCGACCGCCGCGACAATGCGCGTCTGCAGGCCGGTGAAATAGCTTTTCAGGAGGGTGCTGTCGATCATCGCCGCCGTCCGCCGCTGGCTGGCCAGTACCACCCCGGTCTCTTGTTCATCGCGGCATGGCACGGTGGCCGATGTCGTGGCGATACTGCATACCGTCGAAGTGAATGCCGATAATCAGGTTGTAGGCGCGTTTTTGCGTTTGCTTGACGTTATCGCCGAGCGCCGTCACGCAGAGGACGCGGCCACCGGCGGTGACGGTCTGGCCATCGCGTTCGCTCGTTCCGGCATGGAACACATGGCTGTCCTCGCTGTCCTCGCTGGCCTTCGGCAGACCGCTGATGACGTCCCCTGTTCGCGGTGTGCTCGGGTAGTTGGCTGCCGCAAGGACGACGCCCAGTGCGACGCGACGATCCCAGCTGGCTTCGACCTGGTCGAGTTTGCCGGCGACCGCGTGGTCGAGCAGGGTGAACAGGTCGGATTTCAGGCGCATCAGGATCGGTTGGGCTTCCGGATCTCCCAGGCGACAATTGAACTCCACCGTCTTCACCGATCCGTCCTTGCCGATCATCAGTCCGGCGTAGAGGAAGCCAGTGTAGGGCATGCCCTCAGCAGCCATTCCGCGGACTGTCGGCAGGATGATTTCGCGCATGGCCTTGGCGTGAACCTCCGGCGTCACCACCAGGGCCGGTGAGTAGGCGCCCATGCCGCCGGTATTGGGGCCGGTGTCGCCGTCGCCGATACGCTTGTGGTCCTGGCTTGATGCCAGTGGCAGCACGTCTTTGCCGTCGACCATGACGATAAAGCTGGCTTCTTCGCCTTCCAGGAACTCTTCGATGACCACTTGCCCCGGCCTGCTGCCTTTCGGAGCGCGTGGGCCTTCTGCCGGCAGCATGCGGTCAAGCGCGGCGTGTGCCTCGTCGACAGTCATCGCCACCACCACTCCCTTGCCGGCGGCCAGGCCATCGGTCTTGATGACAATCGGCGCGCCCTGCTGGTCGACGTAGGCGTGCGCCGACGCACGCTCGCTGAAGCTTGCGAAGCGCGCCGTCGGAATGCCGTGCCTGGTCATGAAGCGCTTGGCAAAGTCCTTCGAGCTCTCGAGTTGCGCGGCTTCCTTGCTGGGGCCGAAGATTTTCAGTCCACGGGTGCGAAAGAGATTGACGATACCGGCAGCCAGTGGCGCTTCGGGGCCGACGATGGTGAGCGACACCTTTTCCTCTTCGGCAAAATCGGCGAGCGCGTCAAGATCGGTGATGTCGACGTTTTCAAGCCCGCGCTCCGCGGCCGTGCCGGCGTTTCCCGGCGCGACGAAGACTTTCTGCAGGCCGGGTGTTTTTGCCAGACACCAGGCGAGTGCGTGTTCTCGACCGCCCGAACCGATGACCAGTAACTTCATAAGAATCCTCTCCCCGCAGAGCGGTCGCGGTTGCCTGCTGCGGGCCCGCAGCAGGACGATTGCCGCCGAACTCCGCCGTTATCCGTTATCCAAATCAGCCAAAAAACCTGCCACCCTTGGCTGTGTGCCTGTCCGGGCTACCGCGCAAAGTCGCCTAGTGCCGGAAGTGGCGGGCGCCGGTGAACACCATCGCCAGGCCATGCTCGTTGGCGGCGGCAATTACCTCTTCGTCGCGCATCGAGCCGCCGGGCTGTATGACGGCCTTGGCGCCAGCGGCAGCGAGAACGTCGATACCATCGCGGAACGGGAAGAAGGCGTCGGAAGCGACCACTGAGCCGGCGAGGTCGAGGCAGGCGTTTTGCGCCTTGCTGACCGCAATTCGAGTCGAGTCGACGCGGCTCATCTGGCCGGCGCCAACGCCCAGGGTCATGCCGCGGCCACAGAAGACGATGGCGTTGGACTTGACGAACTTGGCGACGCGATAGGCGAAAAGCAGGTCTTCAACTTGTGATTTGCTCGGCGCCAGGGCGCTGACCACCTTGAGGTCGGAGGGCTGAACGTTGAATTGGTCGGGCGTCTGCAGCAGCAGGCCGCCGCCGATACGCTTCATCTCGAAGCCGTGGTAGACCTTGGCCAGCGGCAGTTCCAGGACGCGCAGGTTTTGCTTGCTGGACAGCAGTTCTCGAGCCGCAGCGGTGAATGCGGGAGCGAGCAGCACCTCGACGAAATGCTTGCGCGAGTTCATGGCCAGGACGACCTCGCTGTCGACCGTGCCATTGAAAGCGATGATGCCGCCAAAGGCCGATGTCGAGTCGGTCTGAAAGGCCTTCTCATAAGCCGACAGCAGATCGGCGCTGATCGCTACGCCGCACGGATTGGCATGCTTGATGATCACGCAGGCGGGGGTGTCGAAGGTCTTGACGCATTCCCAGGCGGCATCGGCGTCGGCGATGTTGTTGTACGAGAGTTCCTTGCCCTGGAGCTGCCGGTAGTTGGCGATCGAGCCGGCGAGCGGTTGCGGATCACGGTAGAAAGCGGCTTGCTGGTGCGGATTCTCGCCGTAGCGCAGCGTCTCGCCGCGATCGAAAGCGAGTTGCAACTGCTCGGGAAAGGCTTGCGGCTGCTCGTCTTCGTCGAGCGAGGTCAGCCAGTTGGCGATCGCGGCGTCGTAGCGCGCAGTGTGCACGAAGGCTTTTTTGGCCAGCGCGAAGCGGCTGGCCGCACTCAGTGCGCCATCGTTGGCCGCCATTTCGGCGAGCAGCGCCGGGTAGTCTTCAGGGTCGGTGACCACGGCCACGCCGGTGTAGTTCTTGGCCGCCGAACGGAGCATTGCCGGGCCGCCAATGTCGATGTTCTCAATCGCCTCGGCGAGCGTCACGTCAGGTTTGGCGATCGTTTCGCGGAAGGGGTAGAGATTGACGCAAACCAGATCAATGGTCGGAATGCCGTGCTGCTCAAGGGTCGTGAGGTGTTCTGGCAGGTCGCGGCGGGCGAGGATGCCACCGTGTACTTTCGGATGCAGCGTTTTCACGCGGCCGTCGAGCATTTCCGGAAAGCCCGTGTAATCGCCGACCTCGATGACCTCCAGGCCGGCGTCGCGCAGCATCTTGGCGGTGCCGCCGGTCGACAGCAGTCGGACGCCGTGGGCGACCAGGCCCTGGGCGAATTCGAGAGCACGGTTCTTGTCGGAGAGGCTGATCAGGGCTTGACGTATTTTCATGGTGGGCAGATTGGCGGCAGGGGAAAGAGGATTGGAGCAAGAAGGATTGGCGCAAGAAGTGCGTTCAGGCAATGAGCCGGTGATCGACCAGCTTCTTGCGCAGCGTGTTGCGGTTGATTCCGAGTATTTCGGCAGCGAATGTCTGGTTGCCGCCGGCCTGCTTGAGAACGACTTCGAGCATCGGGCGTTCGACGCTCTTGATCACCATCTCGTAAACCGGTGCCGGCTTCTCGCCATCGAGGTGCTGGAAATAGCTCTCCAGCGCCTTGCGCACGAAACTGGCAATATCTTCATCCTCGTCGTGATGTCGCTTCATGCCGCGAGATCCTCACAATTGGCGCCGGCCGGTGCTGGCACCGCCGCATCGTTACTGACGTAGGGCAGGTGCTCGTGATGCTCGGCGAGCGCCAGGAAAAAGTCGTTGACCGCCTGCCGCTGCAGGTCGATCGTCGGCAATTGGTTCATCATGTGACGGAAGGCGGCCGAACCGACCAGTCCCTTCGTGTACCAGGAGATATGCTTGCGCGCGATGCGCACGCCGGTCTCGGTCCCATAGAAAAGATAGAGGTCTTCCAGGTGGCCAAGCAGAATGCGATGAATCTCCGTGACCCGCGGCGGCAGCAGATGCGTGCCGGTGTTCAGGAAATGCTCGATCTCGCGGAACAGCCAGGGGCGACCCTGGGCGGCGCGGCCGATCATCAGCGCGTCGGCGCCGGTGCTGTCGAGAACGAACTTCGCCGTCTCCGGTGAGACGATGTCGCCGTTGGCGATCAGCGGAATGCGTGCCTCCGCCTTGACCGCGCGGATGGTGTCGTACTCGGCGTGCCCGCTGTAGCCACAGGCGCGTGTCCGCCCGTGCATTGCCAGTGCCCGGATGCCCGACTGCTCGGCGATCTTCAGAATGCTCAGGGCGTTGCGGTTGCGGGTGTCCCAGCCGGTGCGGATCTTCAGCGTCACCGGCGTCTGCGGAACCGCGTTGACCACCGCAGCCAGGATTTTTCCGACCAGCGGTTCGTCGCGGAGCAGGGCTGAGCCGGCCATGACGTTGCAGATCTTCTTGGCCGGGCAGCCCATGTTGATATCCACGATCTGCGCGCCGCGGTCGACGTTGTAGCGGGCGGCAGTGGCCATCATGGCGGGGTCGGCGCCCGCGATTTGCACCGAGATCGGCGCCACTTCGCCTTCGTGATTGGCACGGCGGCGGGTCTTCGCGCTTCCGTAAAGCAGCGAATTCGAGGTCACCATTTCGGAGACCGCGAGGCCGGCGCCCAGACTCTTGCAAAGTTGCCTGAAAGGGCGATCGGTCACACCTGCCATCGGCGCGACAAACAGGTTGTTGCGAAGCGTAAATCCGAGGAATTCCATGGCGGTGAGGTGCCGGGGCGCAAGGCAAGACCGGGATTCTACCGCGTTTGGAGCCCGAAAAACAGACGATCTTGCCTGCCGGCGACATTCATCCGCAGTGGCCTTGGCCGCTCCGTCGCGCCAACGGGACCTCGGGCGGGGAACTCTGTAGCGGATTGGTTCCAGCGGCCTCTTACCCGGACGCCGCCAGCCCAGCGGGCAGTCAGGCGCTGTCCTGGGCTTTGCTGGCAGAGTCCGGCATGACGATGTTCACCTCGAGCACTTCCATGTTCCCCTGCTTCTCAATCGACACCTTGATGTCTTCCGGGTTGACCGAGATGTACTTCGAGATCACGGCCATCAATTCCTGCTGCAAGGCCGGCAGGAAGTCCGGCGTGTTGTCGGCGTCATTGCGTTCGTGGGCAATGATCAGCTGCAGGCGTTCCTTGGCAATGGACGCCGTCCTGGGCTTGCTGCCGCCGAAGATCAGGGAGAACAGGGACATCCTTATTTACCCCCGAAGAATCGCTTGAACAGGCCGGGCTTCTCGTAGTCGACGTAACGCAGCGGGATGGTTTCGCCGAGGAAGCGGCCGACCACGTCAAGGTAGGCGCCGGCAACGTCGCTGCCGGCGAGGTGGATTGCCGGAGAGCCCGCATTGGACGACTGGAGGACCACTTCAGACTCGGGAATGACGCCGATGATCGGCACGCGCAGGATCTCCTGTACGTCCTTGTAGGAGAGCATTTCCCCGTCGTCGACACGCTTTGCCGAGTAGCGGGTGATCAACAGATGCTCCTTGACCGGTTCGCCGCCGCTCAGGGCACGGCGCGACTTGGCCTGGATGATGCCGAGAATGCGGTCCGAGTCACGTACCGAGGAAACCTCGGGGTTGCTGACCACCAGCGCCTCGTCGGCAAAGGTCAGGGCGAGAACCGCACCGCGCTCGATGCCTGCCGGTGAATCGCAGACGACGTAATCGAAGGCCATGTGTTCGAGTTCCTTGAGAACCTTCTCGACACCCTCTTCGCTGAGCGCATCCTTGTCGCGCGTCTGTGACGCAGGCAAGACGAAAAGATTGCCGTTCTCGCAATGCTTGTCCTTGATCAGCGCCTGGGTGAGCGTCGCTTCGCCGTTGAGGACGTTGACCAGGTCATAGACCACACGGCGCTCGCAGCCCATGATCAGGTCCAGGTTGCGCAGGCCGACGTCAAAATCGATGACGGCAGTTTTGTAACCACGCAGGGCGAGGCCTGATGCGAAGCTGGCGCTGGTGGTGGTCTTGCCGACCCCACCCTTGCCGGACGTTACGACGACAATACGTGTCACGGATGTTTCCCCGCAGGTTAAAGGCAAGATTCTACCCGTAGAATGGGAATTCTGCAGACTGCTGCGGCCGTTGAAGGGCCGTTGCCGCTGCCCGGAGCCGCGCTAGTCGGTCTGCAGCGGCTCGACGACCAGTTTCCCGGAGCTTTCACCGGTTTTTTCAGCGAGCCTGACCTGGACGGCTTTGCCCGCCAGATCGGCCGGAACGCCACTGTCGAAAGTCCGGTACAGGCCGGCAATCGAGACCAGCTGGGCATCGAAGCGAGTGCTGAAGATGCGTGCCTCGGTATCGCCGCTGGCGCCCGCCAGGGCGCGACCGTGCAAGGGGGCGTAGATGTGGATGTGGCCATCGGCGATCACTTCGGCACCGGAGTTGACCGCGGCGAGAACGATCAGGTCGCCGCCACGGGCATAGATCTGTTGACCCGAACGCAAGGGCCGGGTGAGGAACAGCGTCGCCGACTTGCCGCTCGCACCGGCGGCGGGCTTGGAGTTCGGTTCCGACTTGGCGGTGGCTGGCGTTGGCGGCGGTGCTGCCTCCACTGCGGGGGCTGCTGGCGGCGCTGAGCGCTCCTCATCGGCAGGCGGCAGCGCGCGTGCCGAACGGTCAAACGCCGCGTAGCCTGGCAGGCCGGCAGCGCGAGCGCTCTGGCGGAGTTCTTCGCTGCCGCCACGCACACCGATCACATTCAGCCCGTGGGTTCTGAACAGTTCCTTCAGGAGCTGCCACTTCGCCGATGACACCGCGCCGGCCTGTGACAGGTCCAGCACCGCCGCATCGCCATCGAAAAACGGATCGTCGCCGAACAGCGCGCTGGCTGCCTCGCCCAGTTCGCCGAGTTGCAGGGATCGCAGGCTGACCGTGACGATCGGCAGGGTGGTTCCCTTGAACTCGATCAGCGGTGGGGTCTTGTGGGTTGGCGGCATGGCGTGGGCAGGGCGCTCTGGCAGGGACTGGGGAAGCGACGAAGTCTAGCGGAATCGCCCGCAAAAGCGAACCGCCGTGAGCAGCTTTTCGTCGCTTGCGGCCGCTTGCGTGAGTGCTCGGCCGGCGCCAATAGGCCGGCGTGGATGGTCTAGGGCCAGGCGCGGGCGCCCCAGATCATTCGCCTGGCGACGAAGTGGCGGAGGGGTGGCAAGACGTCGAGCGCCAGCAGGCCGAGGCCGCGAGTGATCCGCAGTGGGGCCAGGTCGTTGCCAAAGACGCGCACGATGCCGTCGGTGAACGCGATGCTGCCGCGGCGGTCGAGGCGGCGGGCGCGGGCGTAGGCGGCCAGGTTGGCGGCATCACCGGCGTCGCCGCTGCGGTTGGCGAGCAGTGCGGCAGCGAGTTCCCAGGCGTCACGCAAACCGAGGTTGAAGCCCTGGCCGGAAACCGGGTGCAGGCTCTGCGCGGCGTTGCCGATCCACACCTGGCGTGGCCCAAGCAACTGCTCGCGAACGCGCAGCGCCAGTGGAAAGCTGGCGCGCGGACCGCTGGCGACGAAATCGAGGCGGCTGCCGAATTGTGCGCGCAAGGCGGTGAGGAAAGCGCCCTCGTCGAGGGCGAGCAGGTGGGCGGCCTTTTCCGGCGGCATGGTAAACACCAGCGAGTAGTCCTGCGCCAGCGGCAGCAGGGCCAGCGGACCATCGGGAGTGAAACGTTCCCACGCCCGCTGCTGGTGACCCGGAACGGGTCGAACTTCGGCGACCACGGCGTGCTGCCGGTAGTCGTACACGCGCACCGCGGGGTCGCTGGCGGGCGTGCCTTCGGCATGGACCACGAGTCCGGCCCGAACGCGACGTGGCGCGGCGGCGCCAGCGGCCATTGGGGCCGGCGCGGCAAGCATAATCTCGGCGGCCTCGCTGTCCGCGGTGATGCCGAGCACCGTGCAGTTGTGCAATCGCTGCGTGGCCTTGACTCGGGTATCGATGCGCGCGTCAAGGGTGGCCGCGAGATCGCGGTAGCGCATCACGTAGCCGAGCGCGGGGATGCCATAATCCCTGGCCTCGATCAGCGTGCGGCCGAAGCCGCCGCGCTGCGAAACGTGGATCGTGTCGATCGACGTCGCCGCGGCGGCGTTCCAGGCGCCGAGGCTTTCGAGCAGCTGGCGGCTGCCGTGCGCCAGTGCCAGGGCGCGCGGATCGCTTGCCCAGGCGGCATGCGGGCGGCTGTCGAGCAGCAGCACGCGCTGCGTTCCCGCCGCCAGCGCCAGGGCCAGCGACATGCCGACCGGTCCGGCGCCGATGATGGCGACGTCGACCGAGATCGCATCGCTGGCGCTTTTGCTGTCGCTTGGCTGCTCAGTCATGGCGCATCACTTCCTCGATTTCGGCGACCGTTCGTGGGGCATTGGTGTAGGTCAGGGAGCCATCGCTGGTGACCAGGACATCGTCCTCGATGCGCACGCCGATGCCGTGCAGGTGCTCCGGGACCTCGCTGCCGGGCCGGAAGTAGAGGCCCGGCTCGACGGTCAGGGTCATGCCGGGAAGCAGCCTGACCCAGTCGTCTTCGGCGGTGCCGGTCTTGTATTCGCCGGCGTCGTGAACATCCAGGCCGAGCCAGTGGCCGGTGCGGTGCATGTACCAGGGCTTGTAGGCTTCGCTTTCGATGGCGCCGTCGACGCTGCCGCTGAGCAGCTTGAGGTCGATCAGTCCCTGTGCCAGGACGCGCAGTGCTGCCTGGTGATAGTCGGTGAACGAAGCGCCCGGGTGCACCGCGGCGATTGCCGCCTGCTGCGCCGCCAGGACGATCTCATAGACCTCGCGTTGCTCGGCGCTGAAGCGTCCGCTGACCGGGAAGGTGCGCGTGATGTCGGAGGCGTAGCCGGCGACTTCGCAGCCGGCATCGATCAGGACCAGCGATCGGCCCGCCAGCAGTTTGTTGTTTTCGACGTAGTGCAGGATGCAGGCATTGGCGCCACCGGCAACGATTGGTGTGTAGGCGTGGCCGTCGGCACCGCGACGGCGAAATTCGTAACTCAATTCGGCTTCGAGTTCGTATTCGGCCATGCCCGGCTGGCAGGCATGCATGGCGCGGCTGTGGCCGGCCGAAGCAATGTCGGCGGCGCGGCGCATGAGCGCGATTTCGTGGCTGTCCTTGACCAGTCGCATCTGGTCGAGCAGGCCGCGCAGGTCACGGATTTCGCCGGGCGCGCGCGTCCCGCTGCGGCCCTGCGCGCGAACTGCATTCAGGGCGTTGGTGATGCGTCGGTCCCATTCGCTGTCGTGACCCAGCGAGTGCCATAGGGCCGTGCGGTTGGCGATCAAGGTCGGCAGCATCTCATCGAGACTGCCGATCGGATGCGCTTCGCAAAAGCCGAAGGCCGTGGCGGCGGCGTCAGGTCCGTAGCGGAAACCGTCCCAGGTTTCTCGCTCCGCATTCTTCTCGCGGCAGAAGAGGATCGCTTTCGCGTCCTTGCCGCCGACCAGGACCATCACCGCATCGGGCTCGGGAAAGCCGCTCAGGTACCAGAAGTAGCTGTCAAAGCGGTAGGGATAATGCGAGTCGCGGTTGCGCAGATGCTCTGGCGCCGTGGCCAGGACGGCAATGCCGTCACCGAGGCTGTCGAGTACGCGTTGGCGACGCTTGGCGTGGGGGGTGTGGCTCATTGGGTTTGCGCAAGCGCCAGGTCGAGTTCGGCAAGGCGCTCGCGGGTGCCAACGTCGACCCAGCGGCCGTCATGTCGTTGGCCAGTGACCGTGCCGCCGGCAATTCCGGCATCCAGCAGGGGGCGCAGCTTCGTCGGCACGCCGGCCGCCACATCGGCAAAAAAACCGGGCCAGAAGACGCCAATGCCGGCGTAGGTGAGCGCTCCGTCGCGGGCACCGTTCGCCGCGCGCAGATCTTCGCCATCGAGGCAAAAGTCGCCGCCGGGATGGTGGGGTGGGTTGTCGACCAGCAGCAGGTGGGCACGGCGCCGGTCAACTGCGCCGGCGATGCATCTGGCCTGCGCGAAATCCCAGTCGCACCAGATGTCGCCATTGACCACCAGAAAGGGGTCCTCGCCAAGCAGCGGTAGCGCCTTGGCGATGCCGCCGGCGGTTTCCAGCGCGCCGGCCGGTTCGGGCGAGTAAGCGATGCGCAGACCGAAGTTGCTGCCATCGCCCAAGGCCGCCTCGATCTGTTCGCCGAGATGGGCGTGGTTGATCACCACCTCGTGCCAGCCGGCCCTTGCCAGCCCTTGCAGGTGCCAGACGATCAGTGCCTTGCCGCCGGCCCTGAGCAGTGGCTTGGGAGTGCTGTCGGTGAGCGGCCGCAGGCGTTCGCCGCGACCCGCGGCGAGAATCATGGCCTTCATCAGAAGCTGTAGCCGACGCTGAGCGGGCGCTGCTCGACGGCGTCGAGCAGGTGTGCGAGTGGTCGCAGCTCCCGGTAGCGCCCGCAGGTTCGACGCAGATAGCTCAGCACCCGCGGCATGTCCGCCAGGTAGTTGCTCTTGCCGTCGCGGTGGCACAGGCGGGCAAAGATGCCAAGCACCTTGAGCTGGCGCTGCGCGCCCATCCATTCGTAGTCCCGATAAAAGTCGTGGAAATCGGCCTGCACCGGCAGTCCGGCCCGGCGCGCCCCTTCCCAATAGCGGATCACGAAATCGAGCTCCTGATCTTCCGGCCAGTCGATGTAGGCATCACGATAAAGGGAGACGAGATCGTAAGTCAGCGGCCCGTACACCGCATCCTGGAAATCGAGAATGCCGGGGTTGCTCGGAAAGGCGGGCGAGGGCTCACCGAAGCGCATCAGGTTGCGCGAGTGGTAGTCGCGATGGACGTAGACCAGTGGTTGTTGCAGAGTGTTGACCAGGATCGCTTCGAACGCCGTTTGCAGCGTGTTTCGCATGCCTTCGTCGATGTTCACGCCGAGGTGGCGGTGCAGGTACCAGTCGGGAAACAAGGCCAGCTCACGGCTGAGCAGCTCGCGGTCGTAGGCCGGCAGGACATTGGGTCGACTGGCGAGCTGAATGGCCAGCAGTGCCCGGTTGGCGTCGGCGTAGAGTCGTGGCGCCGCGCTTCTGTCCTGCAGCGCGCTCAGGTAAGTGGTGACGCCGAGATCGGAAAGCAGCAGGAAGCCCTGTTCGAGATCCTCGGCAAGCACCTCCGGCAGATGCACCTTGGCCTCGCGAAACAGGGCGGCGACCTTGACGAAGGGGCGGCAGTCTTCCTTCTCCGGCGGCGCGTCCATGACGATGCGCGTGCTTTGATCCGGCAGCTGGACGCGAAAGTAGCGCCGGAAGCTGGCGTCGGCCGAGGCGGCTTCGAGCTGCGCTTGCCAGCCGGGGAAAGCCGGCTCGAAGACCTGTTCTAGCCAGTTGCGTAGCAGGGCGGTACGCGGCATGCCGCTTCTCCTTGGACGATGATGCTAAAATGTAGGACCAATTTTAGCATCCGGGCTGGCCTTGAAGTGCCGCGGTCGGCGACGAGGCGACAAGCCGAGGACCCCGCCGCCGACGACCCCAAGTACCCGGAGCATCCGAACCATCGGTCGCATCCTCCTCTGACGACTCTGGAATGACGTTTCGCTTTCGGCGCAAGCCGCTGACCTTGATCTTTTGCTGCTCTGTCGCCAGTACGCTGGTCGGCGGCTTGCCGGCGGTCGCTCAGGCGCAGACCGAGCCACCTCTGCGCGTCGATCCGGCCCTGCTGGGCTTGCCGGCGGCGCCTGTCGTGCCGGTCCCGCGACCGCCGGCGACGGCGGTGCGTGGCGTGCCTGCGGAGAGCAAGCCTGTGCAGGCGCCGGTCATCGAGGCGCGACCCGTGCCCGCGCCGACGACCGCGGCAGATCCGGTGCAGGCGGCAACGGACGCCGTCGCGACGCCGCTCCCGGAACCCAGGCCGGAAGTGCAGCCGGAAGCTCCGGCGGAGGCAACGCTGGCGCGGGAGGCGGAGCCGTCGGTGCCACCTTTGGCGGAGCCCGTTCAGGAGTCGCAGCCGGTGATCCGTCCGCCCGATCAAAGCCTGGCCGAGCCGCTCGCGGCGGAGCCGGCAGCCAGCGCTCCTCTCCAGGATCACGCGTCAGCGACGCCCTCGCCCGGCGAGGCCGCGACCACGACAGTCGCCGCGCCACCACCTGCTGAACAGGCAGCGCCCACCCCGACGTCCCCGCCCTTGCCGGCGCCGCTGGCGGCCAAGCAAGCCGAGCCTGCTGCCGCGCCGTCGGCGGCGGAACGCGCGACGCCACAGGCCGCTGAAACGGAGGCCGGGTCGCAAGCGACTTTCCTGAGCGCGCAGCGGATTTCGGGCGTCGTCGACCGCGAGCTCATTGCCGAGGAGAGTGCGGAGTTGCGCCAGATCGACAAGATCCTGACGGCCGACCGCATGACCTACTGGCCGGTCGACGATGAGGTCGAGGCGGTGGGGAGTGCGCGCTTTCAACAGCGCGATGATGTCGTCTCGGGCAGCAAGATGCGTATGCGGCTCGAAGATCAGTTTGGTTTCTTCGACGATGCGTCCTATTTCGTGAAACGCCAATCGCGTACGGCGGCGGGTGCGAAGTCCGCTGAAGCGGGGGCTGGCGACGGTGCGTCAACGGAGCCCGGCAGCGATTTCAACAGCGGTTTCGCGGCGCCATTTTCGTACGGCGTGGTGCCCTGGCAGACCTATCTCAAGGATCGCGATGGCCCCAAGGCGACGACTGAAGGACGCGGCACAGCGCAGCGCATCGATTTCGAAGGCGAGAACCAGATCCGCATGAGCTCCGCGACCTACACGACCTGCAAGCCCGGCAATGACGACTGGTATCTCCGTGTCGCCGATTTGCAGCTCGACTACGACAATGAGGTGGGCAGTGGCAAAGACGCCACCGTCCATTTTCTTGGGGTGCCGATTCTCTACTCGCCGTGGTTGTCCTTTTCGCTCAATAATCAGCGCAAATCGGGCTTTCTGACGCCAAGCTATGGTTCCAGTAGCGATAGCGGTTTCGAGTTCACTCTGCCCTACTACTGGAACATCGCACCGAACATGGACGCCACGTTTGAGCCAACGTTGCTCACCAAACGCGGCCTGCTGCTCGGCACCGACGTCCGCTACCTCAATGCCGCTTACGGGGGAAGCTATACCAGTACCGTTCGCGCCGAGTATCTCCCGAATGATCGGGTGGCGAACAGGGATCGCTGGGGGGTGGCCTTGAGGCATAGCCAGGTGGCGGCCAACGGGTTTTCTGGCGCGCTCAACTACAACCGGGTCTCGGACAGCGATTACTATACCGACCTCTCCAGCGAGATTACCCAGACATCCGAAACGCAGCTTCTGCAGCAAGGGCTGCTGAGCTACAGTGGGGGCGGTTGGTGGACTGCGACGGCCAACGTGCAGTCCTTTCAGACGCTGCAGCCAGACCCGCAGAATCCGGTCACGCCCGCCTATCAGCTGATGCCGCAAATAACCGTAAACGCACGGCAGCCGGATTTCCATTCGACCGACAGTGCATTTTTCGGGCAATACACGGATTTCGTGCGTCCCGATGTGTCTGCCGTCGAGGGACAGCGGACAGTGATTCAGCCCCAGATTTCAATACCGTACGTGACGCCAGGGTGGTATGTCACGCCGCGGCTGGGAGTCAATGTCACGCACTATGCCTTGTCGTATCCGGGCTCGGCGAACGTCCTCCCGACTTCGATCAATCGCAGCCTGCCGATCTTCAGTGTCGATTCGGGGATGACTTTCGAACGCCCCAGCAACTGGTTTGGACGTGACTACACGCAGACCCTGGAGCCACGTCTCTACTACCTCAATATTCCGTACGAAGATCAGAACGATATCCCGATCTTCGATACCGCGCTGGCCGACTTCAACTTTGCGCAAATCTTTTCCGACAACCAGTTCTCCGGTTGGGATCGTATCAACAACGCCAATCAATTGACCGCTGCCCTTTCCTCGCGCCTGATCAATCCGACTTCCGGGAACGAGATCATGCGCGGCATGGTTGGTCAGCGCCTTTACTTCACCGACGACAAGGTGGCGCTGCCGGGCGCGACCACTCGCGAGTGGGACCGGTCTGATTTTCTGGCCGGTTTTACCGGGCAGGTGTTGCCGCGCGTCTATGCCGACGCGGCGCTGCAGTACGACGTAGACAATCGGCAGGCCGAACGCTACTCGATCGGTGCGCGCTATTTCCCCGAAACCGGCAAGCTGCTGAACGCATCGTACAGCTACAACACGCAGGCGGTGACGCCGATCAAACAGGTCGACATCGCCGGGCAGTGGCCGCTCACTGGCCGCTTGCAGGCCGTGGGCCGCTACAACTACTCGTTTCTGCAGAAGCAACCAATCGAGATCATCGGGGGCCTGGAGTACAACGCAGGCTGTTGGGTGGTGCGCGTCGTCGGTCAGCGTCTGCAGACCACCGAGGCGGATGCGACGACGAGAGCCTTTGTGCAACTTGAACTGAGCGATTTCTCGCGCCTGGGATCGAGTCCGATCAATCTCCTGCAGCGCAGGATTCCCGGGTACGGCGTTGCCAATCAGCCGCAAACCGATTCGGCTCTGGCCGAACAGTAGGGGTGACCATGAGGCTTCTCTTTCGCGCGTTGCTGCTCTCCCTGGTGCTGGTCGGCGTGGCGGCAGCACAAGGCTCATCTGCCGATTCGTCCAGATCGTCGCAGCCAGCCAGCCAGCCCGTGCCTGCCGACCGTATCGTGGCCGTCGTCAATGACGAAGTGATCACTCACCATGAGTTGCGCTCACGTCTCGATTCGGCGCTGGGGCAACTGCAGCGCCAGGGCACCACTCTGCCACCGCGCGAAGTGCTCGAAAAGCAGATGCTCGAACGGCTGGTCATCGACAAGGTGCAGTTGCAGTTTGCCCGCGAGGTCGGCCTGCGCGTCGACGACGCACAGCTGGATCAGGCCCTGCAACGGATTGCGGCCAATAACAAGCTGACGCTCGCGCAGTTTCGGGTGGCGCTGGAAAAGGACGGTATTGCGTTTGCCAACTTCCGTGAGGAGATTCGCGCCGAGATGACCATCGCCCGCTTGCGTGAGCGCGAGGTCGACAGCCGGATCTTCATTTCCGAGGGCGAGATCGACAACTACCTGGCGGGCGAGGCCGGCCAGGCGGGTGGCGAAGAGTTTCAGATGGCGCACATCCTGCTGCGCGCCCCCGAGTCGGCGAGCCCGGAGCAGATTCAGCAGCTACGCGCCAAGGTCGATCAGATCGTTGAACGGCTGGGCAAGGGCGAGAACTTTGCCCAACTGGCGGCTGCTTACTCGGATGCACCGGATGCTCTGCGTGGCGGCGATCTCGGTTGGCGTTCGCTCAATCGCCTGCCGACGATGTTTGCCGAAGCGGCGACGACGCTCAAGGTCGGCGAGGTGTCGCCGGTTCTGCGCAGCTCGAACGGATTTCATTTGGTCAAGTTGCTGGGCAAGCGGGGTGGCGGTGCCTTGCCGGCCGTTCAGCAGACGCATGCCCGGCACATCCTTATCAAGGTCAACGAAGTGGTGTCGGAGCCCGAGGCCCGACACACCCTGGAGAGTTTGCGCCAACGGATCAAGTACGGCGAGAATTTTGCCGAACTGGCCAGGCTTTTCTCGCAGGACGGCTCAGCCTCAAAAGGTGGAGACCTCGGCTGGATCTATGCCGGTGACACGGTACCCGAGTTTGAGCGGGCGATGAATCGACTGGCCCCCGGAGAGCTCAGTGAGCCGGTGCAATCACCTTTTGGTTTCCACTTGATCGAGGTCATCGAGCGTCGCGTGCAGGATGTCTCGAGTGATCGTCAGCGCGCTACGGCACGGCAGGTGCTGCGCGAGCGCAAGCGTGATGAGGCCTATCAGGACTGGCTGCGCCAGATGCGAGACCGCGCCTACGTGGAGCTTCGCCTGGAGGAGACATGAGCGCCCCGTCGAGCGGCCCGGTCATTGCGGTCACTAGCGGCGAACCGGCAGGCGTCGGGCCCGAGATCTGTCTGCGCCTGGCCGACTGGGCGCTGGACGAACGCCTTCCAGCGCGAATCGTCGTCCTGGCGGATCGCTCGCTGCTCGCCGAGCGGGCACAGGCCTTGCGCCTTCCCTGCAGGCTACGCGACTGGCAGGCGGGCCTGTCGCCGCAGGCCGGCACGGTGGACGTCCTGCATCTGCCCCTGATTGCGGCGGTGACGCCAGGTCGTCTTGATGCGGCCAATTCCCCTTACGTGCTGGCGCTGCTGGACCGGGCGCTGGACGGCTGCCAGAGCGGCCAGTTTGCGGCGATGGTCACCGCGCCGGTGCACAAGGGCGTGATCAACGACGCCGGTATTCCCTTCAGCGGGCACACCGAGTATCTGGCCGAAAAAACGGCCACCCCACGGGTGGTGATGATGCTCGCCGGCGGAGGTTTACGGGTGGCCCTGGTGACGACACATCTGCCGCTGCGCGAGGTGCCGGCTGCGGTCACCCAGGGCGCCGTCGAGGAGACGCTGCGTATCCTGCATCGCGAGATGGCGGCGAAGTACGGGATCGCTTGCCCGCGCATTCTGGTGGCCGGCCTCAATCCGCACGCCGGCGAGGGGGGCTACCTCGGCCACGAAGAGATCGGGGTGATCACGCCGGTCCTCGAGCGCCTGCGCGGCGAAGGCATGACCCTGCTCGGACCGCTGCCCGCCGACACCATGTTCTCGCCGCCGGTCCTCGAGCGCGGCGACTGCGTTCTCGCCATGTATCACGATCAGGGTCTCACCGCCCTCAAGTACGCGAGTTTTGGCCAGGGTATCAACGTCACTCTGGGCCTGCCGATCATCCGCACCTCGGTCGATCACGGCACGGCACTGGAACTGGCGGGAAGCGGGCGCGCCGATCCCGGCAGCCTGCGGGTGGCCATCGAGCAGGCCATCGAGATGGTGCAACGGATGGCTGCTCCGGTGGATCGCGTCGCTCGGGCGGCTCAAGCCAGCGCTGGCAAGTCAGTGAGGGCATGAGCGCGCACGTCGCGCGCAAGCGCTTTGGACAGAACTTTCTGGTCGATCAGCAGGTCGTCGTCGAGATCATCGAGCAGCTGGCCGTACAGCGGGGCGAGACGGTGGTCGAGATCGGCCCGGGGCTGGGCGCGTTGACCGCTCCCCTGTTGCGGCGGCTTGATCATCTGCAGGTGGTGGAAATCGACCGCGACATCGTTGCCCGGCTTGGCAAGAGCTTTTCGGCAGCGCAGCTGACGGTGCACCAGGGTGACGCGCTGACTTTCGATTTCGGGCGCCTGGCGAGCACTGCCGGCAGCCAGCTGCGCATCGTCGGCAATCTGCCGTACAACATCTCGACGCCGCTGCTCTTTCATCTCGCTGCCTTTGGCACCTGCGTGCGCGACATGCATTTCATGCTGCAAAGGGAAGTCGTCGAGCGCATGGTCGCCGAGCCGGGAAGCGGCGACGTCGGCCGGCTGACGGTGATGCTGCAGTACCGCTTCGTCATCGATCGCCTGCTCGACGTGCCGCCAGAGGCCTTCGATCCGGTGCCCAAGGTGCACTCGGCGCTGGTGCGCCTGATTCCGCGTCCACCCGAAGCCTTGTCGGTGGCGAACGAAGGGCTCTTCGCAGCGCTGGTCGCGGCCGCTTTCAGGCAGCGTCGCAAGATGCTGCGCAACAGTCTTCGGGGGATGCTTGACGAGGACCAGCTGGCGGCGCTCGGCGTGTCGCCGACCTGTCGGGCGGAGGAACTGTCGGTTGCCGATTTCATTCGCCTGGCCAACAGCCTGTCGTGAGCAGGGCGTAGCCGTATCGGGTACGCCGTGCGCTCGCTCCGCTCGCCGTTCAGTCGCTTTTCTTGACCGGGCAGGTGTTCGCCCCGAGCAGCAGGTAGGCCGGGCAGACGCCGAACAGGCCGGTCAGCAGCGGTACCACGCCGATCCAGCCCCAGGCGCCGACGACGCCAAGAGCGGCCATCGCGATCAGCGCGATGCCGACGACGATACGCAGGATTTTGTCGATTCC
>LBIU01000225.1 GCA_000987445.1 Candidatus Accumulibacter adiacens
CTGAAGCTGCGCTGAGATGGAACTTCAAGGGAAGCTGATACTCGTCATCGGCCTCGGCGAAAGCGGGCTGGCGATGGCCCGCTGGTTGGCACGGCAGGGCGCACGTGTGCGCGTCGCCGACAGTCGCTGCCGCCCGCCGCAGGCCGATGCCTTGCGCGCCGCGGTGCCGGCAGCGGTTCTGTTTGCCGGACCGTTCTCGGCAGAGGCCTTCGCGGGCGTCGAACTGATCGCCATTTCCCCGGGCGTGCCGGTACAGGAGCCGCTGCTTCAGGAGGCAGTCAGCCGTGCCGTTCCGCTGGTCTCCGAAATTGAACTCTTTGCCTGGGCGCTGCGCCGCCTGACTCCGCAGGCCGAGCTGATCGCCATCACCGGCAGCAATGGCAAGACCACGACCACCGCGCTGGTCGGCGCCCTGTGTCGGGCAGCGGGCCGGCGTACGGCGGTCGCCGGCAATATCGGCCCGGCGGCTCTCGATGCCCTGATGAGCGCCATCGATGGCGGCGAGCTGCCGGCGGTCTGGGTCCTCGAACTGTCGAGTTTTCAGCTCGAAACGACACATACCCTGGCTGCGGATGCGGCGACGGTGCTGAATATCAGCGAAGACCATCTCGACCGCTATGCCGGTCTCGACGACTACAGTGCTGCCAAGGCACGTGTTTTTCAAGGCCGCGGCGTGATGGTCGTCAATCGCGACGACCCACGCAGCCTGGCGGCCGCACGCAGCGATCGCCGCTGCCTCAGCTTCGGCCTCGGTGCCCCGGCGAAGGCCAGCGATTACGGAATCGTCGATGGCTGCCTGGTGCGTGGTGAGGAGACGCTGATCGCGCTCGAGGCACTACAGCTCGTCGGCACTCATAACGCGGCCAACGCGCTGGCCGCGCTGGCTCTTTGCGAGGCAATCGGCATCGAGCCGCGGGGCGTACTGCCGGCACTGGCCGCGTTCACCGGCCTGGCCCATCGCGTCGAGCGGATCGCGGAGATCGAGGGGGTGCGCTATTTCGACGACTCCAAGGGAACCAATGTCGGGGCCACGCTCGCCGCGATCGAGGGACTGGGCTGCAAGGTGGCCATCATTCTCGGCGGCGACGGCAAAGGGCAGGACTTTTCGCCGCTGCGGCCCGCGCTCGAGCAACACGCCCGCGCGATCGCCCTGATCGGCCGCGATGCGCCGGCTATTGCTGCGCTGCTGGCCGGCTGCCAGCTGCCGCTGCGGCGTTGCCTGGACATGCCGGAAGCGGTTCGCTGGTGCGCTGCACAGGCGCAAAGCGGCGACGCCGTTCTGCTCTCGCCAGCCTGTGCCAGCATGGACATGTATCGCAACTACGCGCATCGTGCGCAAGCCTTTGTCGATGCCGTTCGTGCCCTGGAAAGGGAGGCTGCCTGATGTTGAGCGCCTTCGATACGCCCCGCCGCCTGCCTTCCGAGATTGATCTGGTGCTCCTTTGGAGCACCTTGATCCTGCTGGTCGTCGGCATGGTGATGGTCTACTCGGCATCGATGGCGACTGCCGAAGCTGCCCGCGGCACCGGCCATCAGCCGGCCTACTTCCTGGTTCGCCATGCCGTATTTCTGATCATCGGGCTACTCGCTGCGGCGATCGCCTTTCAGGTACCGATGAGCACCTGGCAGCAGTGGTCCCCGTGGCTGTTCGTCGGTGGCTGCCTGCTCCTGGCTCTGGTCCTGATTCCCGGTGTCGGTCGCGAGGTCAACGGCGCCCAGCGTTGGCTTCCTCTTGGCATCGTCAACCTGCAGCCTTCCGAGCTGATGAAACTCTGCGCCGTCCTCTACGCTGCCGACTACACGGTACGCAAGATGCCGCACATGCACGATCTGAAGAAGGCTTTCCTGCCGATGGCCTGCGCCATGGTTGCCGTCGGCGTGCTGCTGCTCAAGGAACCCGACTTCGGCGCCTTTGTGGTGATTATTTCAGTGGCCTTCAGCATTCTCTTTCTCGGCGGCATGCGGGCGCGCCTGTTCGTCGTCCTGATCATCGTCATGGCCGCCGCTTTTGCGGCCCTGATCATCTTCTCGCCTTACCGCCGCGACCGCATTTTCGGCTTCATGGATCCCTGGGCCGACGCTTTCGGAAAGGGCTACCAGCTGTCACATGCGCTGATCGCCTTCGGTCGTGGCGAGTTGTTCGGGGTCGGGCTTGGTGCCAGTGTCGAAAAGCTGTTCTATCTGCCGGAAGCGCATACGGATTTCCTGATGGCGGTGATTGCCGAAGAGCTCGGCTTCGTCGGCGTCCTGGTGATCATTGTCCTCTTCGGTCTGCTGGTTCAGCGGGCTTTCGCCATCGGTCGCCAGGCAGTTGCCCTCGAGCGCCTGTATTCGGCGCTGGTCGCGCAGGGAATCGGCGTCTGGATTGGCGTGCAGGGCTTCATCAACATGGGCGTGAACACCGGTCTGTTGCCGACCAAAGGACTGACCCTGCCCTTGATGAGCTTCGGCGGCTCGGCGATCCTCGCCAACTGTCTGGCGGTGGCGGTCCTGCTCAGGGTCGATTGGGAGAATCGTCAGTTGATGCGTGGAGCCGAGGTATGAGCGCACCCGGTGTGACGGCTGCCGCGATCAACAAGACCCTGCTGGTCATGGCCGGGGGTACGGGTGGTCACGTCTTCCCGGGCCTGGCGGTGGCCGACCTGCTCAGCAGCCGTCACTGGAAAGTCGTCTGGATGGGCGCTCCGGAAAGCATGGAGGCCAGGCTGGTGCCCGCGCGTGGCTACGAAATGGCCTGGGTTCGTTTTTCTGCGCTGCGTGGCAAGGGCCTGTTGCGCAAGCTGTTGCTGCCGTTTCATCTCCTCTCCGCCTGCTGGCAGGCGCGCCGCGAGCTTCGCCGCGTGCGCCCCGATGTGGTCCTCGGCATGGGCGGCTACATCAGTTTCCCCGGAGGTCTGATGGCCGCCCTATTGGGCTATCCGCTGGTGATTCACGAGCAGAACTCGGTCGCCGGGCTGGCCAACAGGGTGCTCGCCAGGTTCGCGGAGCGGGTGGCCAGCGGCTTCCCAGATGTCCTGCCGAAGGGCGTCTGGGTCGGCAACCCGGTGCGCCCGGAAATGAGCCGCGTGCCGACACCGGCCGTTCGCCTTGCCGGGCGCCGGCCGCCGCTGCGCCTGCTGGTCCTCGGTGGCAGCCTGGGTGCCGCGGTGCTCAACGAAACGGTTCCCAAAGGCCTGGCGCAGATCGATGCCGCCGCGCGCCCCGAAGTGCGCCATCAGGCCGGCGAGAAGCATCTCGCGCAACTGCAGGAGAACTACCGCGCGGCCGGGGTGGAAGCGACCTGCGTGGCTTTCATCGAAGACATGGCCACCGCCTACCAGTGGGCCGACCTGGTGCTCTGTCGGGCCGGCGCGCTAACCGTCGCCGAACTGGCCGCCACCGGCGTGGCGAGCGTTCTGGTGCCGTATCCCCACGCGGTTGACGACCACCAGACGGCCAATGCCCGTTTCTTGTCGCTCGCCGGCGGCGCCATGCTGCTCCCGCAGAGCGCGCTGACGCCGGAAGCCATCAGTCTGCTGCGCAAATATTCCCCTGTCCAGCTCGAGGAAATGGCCGAGAAGGCCCGCCAACTGGCCAAGCCAGAGGCAACCGCCGACGTTGCACGCATGTGTGAGGAACTGGTTTCGTGAAGCATAAAGTCAAGAGCATTCATTTCGTTGGCATCGGTGGCGCCGGCATGAGCGGCATCGCCGAAGTGCTGGCCAATCTCGGCTTTGCCGTCAGCGGCTCCGATCTGGCCGCGAATTCGGTCACCCGCCGTCTTTCCGGACTCGGCGTGCGTACCCTGCTCGGCCACGCCGCCGAGAACGTCATCGGCGCCGATGCGGTGGTCGTATCGTCGGCGGTGAAGGAGGATAACCCGGAGGTCATCGCCGCCCGGCAGCGCAAGCTGCCGGTCGTACCGCGGGCGCAGATGCTTGCCGAGTTGATGCGCCTGAAGCAGGGCATCGCCGTCGCCGGGACGCACGGCAAGACCACCACCACCAGCCTGGCGGCATCGATTCTCGCCGAGGGCGGCATGGATCCGACCTTTGTCATCGGTGGCCGTCTCAACGCTGCCGGCGCCAACGCCCGCCTCGGCTCCGGCGAGTTCCTGGTGGCTGAAGCCGACGAGTCCGACGCCTCCTTTCTGTTTCTGTCGCCGGTGATCTCGATCGTCACCAACATTGACGCCGATCACATGGAAACCTATGGCCATGACTTCAATCGCCTGAAGCAGGCCTTCGTCGACTTCCTGCAACGCCTGCCGTTCTACGGCGTGGCCGT
>LBIU01000226.1 GCA_000987445.1 Candidatus Accumulibacter adiacens
CCGACGACGTAGGTCGGGTCGGCGTGCGTCGTCGCCTTGGCGGTCTCGCAGCAGCCCCCCTGGTCGATGGCCACGTCGACGATCACTGACCCGGGCCGCATCCCATTGACCAGGTCGCGAGTGATCAGCTTCGGTGCCGCGGCACCCGGGATGAGCACGCCACCGATCACCAGATCGGCGTTCAGCACGTGCTGCTCGACGTTGTCGCGGTTTGAAAAGACGGTAATCACACGCGCACCGAGCTGCCGATCGAGGCGCCGCAGGACGTCGAGGTTGCGGTCGATGACCACCACCTGTGCGCCGGTACCGACGGCAATCTGTGCGGCGTTCGAGCCGACGACACCGGCGCCGAGGATGACGATCTTCGCCGATGGCACGCCGGCGACGCCGCCGAGCAGGATGCCCATTCCGCCGTGCGCCTTTTCGAGGCAATAGGCGCCGGCCTGGATCGACAGGCGCCCGGCGACTTCCGACATCGGCGCCAGCAAGGGCAGACCGCCGCCCGGCTGGGTGACCGTTTCGTAGGCGATACAGACGGCGCCACTGCTGACCAGGTCGGCGCACTGTGCGGGATCGGGCGCGAGATGCAGGTAGGTGTAGAGGATCTGCCCTTCGCGCAGCATGGCGCGCTCACCGGCCTGCGGCTCCTTGACCTTGATGATCATTTCGGCCTTGGCAAAAATCTCCGCAGCCGTCGCCGCAATCGTCGCACCGGCCTTCTCGTAAACCGCGTCGGCGGCGCCGATGCCTGCCCCGGCGCCGGTTTCAACGCTCACCGCATGACCGTGCGCGACCATCTCGCGAACCGATGACGGAGTCAGGCCGACACGGTATTCGTGGTTTTTTATCTCCTTGGGTACGCCGATGTGCATCGCTGTCTCCTTGTTGTGCTATCGAGGCCGATTATCTTAGGTCATTTCCGTAGCGCGGACGGCTTTTTTGCATGTCATGCACTGGCCCGTCCGGCAGCGACCCCGGGAAAGCTGCGGGCGGTGTTTGCCACTCGGCAATCTACCCCGCAGCAGGACACCGGGAGCACGCCGAGACGTCTGCACGCCTATCGCCGCTGCGCGCTTGCGTATAAACTGCCAGTCGCCGAACCCGGCGACTTGTTCCCCCTGATAGCCGACGCCGATGACCAGCAAGGATCCCATACCGCCGGACGCCACCGACCCGGCGCTCTCCTCCGCTGCCGAGACGATGGCCACGGAGCTGGCCAGCTTTCGCCGCGACATGCTGCGCTTTGCGGTCCTGCAGCTGCGTGATCCGGCAAGTGCCGAGGATGCCGTGCAGGAAACCATGCTCGCCGCGCTCCAGGGCGCAGCTCGCTTTGCCGAACGTGCCAAGCTGAAGACCTGGGTGTTCTCGATCTTGCGCAACAAGATTGTGGACATCATCCGGCGGCGGGTTCGCGAGCCAATCCACGAAGCAGTCGAGCAGGAAATCGACGACGCCGATTTCGACCCCTTGTTCAAGAGCAACGGTCACTGGCAACGCGATGCGCGACCTTCGGACTGGGGAAATCCGGAAAAGAGTTTCGAAAACCGCAGCTTCTGGGCAGTCTTCGATGCCTGCCTGCAGCGCCTGCCGCCGGCGACCGCGCGCGTCTTCATGATGCGCGAAATACTCGGCCTGGAGACCAGCGAAATCTGCCAGGAGCTGTCGATAAGCAGCAGCAACTGCTGGGTGGTGCTGCATCGCGCACGCATGGGACTGCGGCTGTGCCTCGAACAGAAGTGGTTCGGCAGCGAAGACCGCGGCGGTCAATGACCATCGGCGACCAGGAAGCCACGCATCAGCGGACAGGTAAATGACAGCAGCGCCGCGGCAAGAAGCAGCCACTGCCCGCGACCAGCGCTTCAGGTGCCGACGACGCCCCCATCCGCGCGCCGGATCACCAGCGTCGCCGAACGCGGCCGGCCGCCGGTCACACCGGGAAACTGGTTGGCTGGCCATCCGGACCCGGCCAGCGACGCCGACGGCGATGAGCGCCCACCCGCCGCTTCGCCGGGATGCTGGACGTTGATGAACAGACTGCGCGAATCGGGCGTCGCGCTGATCCCGGTAATCTCGCAGGCGTTCGGTCCGGTCAGGAAGCGGCGAATCTCGCCGCTGGCGACGTCGCCGACGAGCATTTGGTTGTTGCCGAGCCGCTGGTAGTCGCCACGGTTGAGGACACTGCCGGAAACGTCGGTCTGGATCCACAGCCGCCCTTCGCGGTCGAACCACAGCCCGTCCGGGCTGGCGAAAGCATCGCCCCTGATGTTCCCGCGCTTGGCCGCGTCGGCATTCTCGGGGTCGCCACAGAGCACGAAGACATTCCAGTCAAAGGCGCCGGCCGCCGCATCCGCCTGCTCCTCGTGCCAGCGAATGATGTGCCCGAAAGCGTTCTCTGCGCGGGGATTCGCGGCGTCGGCAGTCACGCGCTGGCGGTTGTTGGTCAGCGTGCAATAGACCTCACCGCTCTGCGGATCGACGGCCAGCCACTCGGGACGGTCCATCTTCGTTGCGCCAACGAGATCGGCGGCCTGGCGGGTGCGGATCAGGATGTCGGCCTGATCGGCGAAGCCATGGCCCGCGTCGAGACCATTCTGCCCGTGCTGCAGGGCGATCCAGCGGCCTTTGCCATCGCCGTCGAAGCGTGCCACGTACAGCGTCCCGTCGTCGAGCAGGCGGCCGCCAGCAGGCCCTTCGGCAGCGTTGAAACGATCGCGTGAGACAAACTTGTAGAGGTACTCGAACGCTTGATCGTCGCTCATGTACACCACCACCCGGCCGTCGCTGGCCAGCGTTACGGTGGCACATTCGTGCTTGAAGCGACCGAGGGCGGTGCGCTTGACCGGCGCCTGCGCAGGCCGCCAGGGATCGATTTCGACGACCCAGCCGAAACGATTGGCTTCGTTGGCTTCTGTGGCGACGTCGAAACGACTGTCGTACTCATGCCAGCGAAAGCCGGCGCCGTTGGCGCGGATGCCATAACGTTGCTGATCGGCCGTCGGCTCGACAAGGCCGTTGAAATAGCCGTTGAAGTTCTCTTCACAGCTGAGATAGGTGCCCCACGGCGTGTGCCCCATCGCACAATTGGCCAAGGTCCCGAAGACGACGTTGCCACGCCGGTCGTCGCGGGTACGCATGCCTGGCGCGCCGGCCGCCGGCCCGGCGATGCGTATCGGCGTACGCGCCGTTATCCGACGGGCATACGGCGACGGCCGCAAGAGCTGCCAACGCGAGACGCCGCCACGCTCCCTGAGTTCCACCTCGATCACTGAAACGCCGTGCGCATTCTGGGACTTGCGCGTCTTGTCGTGGCTCCAGTCGGCCATCCCGTCGGGATGCAGAAGGCCATCGTCGGTGTATTCGTGATTGATGCACAGCAGGCCATGGGTCGACGAGGGCTTGCCGTCCACCAGCGAAGGAAAGAAGTGCATGCCGTCATGATGCATGCCGGCCTGCTCGGCCTGCTCGCTGGCGCTGTTGCCCGCATCGGCGCGAAACGCCGGTCCGTCCGAGATCGGGTCACCCCAGGCGTAGAGCAGCTGCACAATGTAGCCGTCGGGAACGCGCACGACATCGTCGCTCGAGATGCCGATCGGCGTAAAACCAATGCCCGGCCGGCCGCTTTTTCCGGCCAGCGCCGGCATCGCGAAGAAGGACAGTGCGGCACTGCCCAGACCGGCCTGCAGCAAGCGTCGCCGGGTAACGGCGTTGGCGGAAAGCGCGGTGAGAAGCTGCGCGAAGTGCGGATTCGCGCCGTCGTTGCTGAGCAGATCCTTGTCCATTGCTTGCGTCGCTCCGGGGGATGACGGAAAGCAGCGATTATCGCTCAGTCTGCCACCAGGCCGTCATCGCCGCCGCAACGGGCAGTTCCCCGCGCAGGCGCACGGCATCGGTCGGCGCCAATCCTACGCGGCGCGATCCTGCTGCTGCCGCTGCTGCTCCTCGACATGGCGCCGCAGGACGTCGTTCATGCGCGTCTGCCAACCATCGCCGCTCGCCTTGAAGTAATTGAGGACCTCCGGGCTATAGCGTACGGTCACCGCCACCTTGGTCGGCAGCTTCTGCGGGCCGCGCCGGCCCGGCTGGCGAACTTTCGCCTTGCTCGAGACACCTGGCGCGATTTCTACGGCTTGAATGGCATCACGTACGCCTTCAGCACCCTTCTCGCGCGCCGCCTTGGCCACCCGGGCCACACGCTTGCGTTCCTTGGCAAATGTCGACGATGTTGCAGTGGCTTCCTTTTTCATTTTTTTCACCCTAGGCACAGTAAATCAAAGGGGCGCTCCCTACTTTACCTTGTAGAGCAGCGGCTCCGGCGCGATGACGTTGCGAATCGCAACCTTGAGATCAATCAGGTCGACATGGCCGAGCAGCAGCAGGCCGGCGCGAACGAGTTGCCCCTTCTTGCTGGGAACCCCGCGTCTGGCCAAGCGCTTCTTGAGCTTGATGAGTTGCTGGTATTCGCTTTGTGGAATTCGCAGGCTACAACGAACGCTCCGGGTGGGCTTGCGCACTTTCTTCGCCTTGACAAGCGGTTCTGGCGGCGGCATCGCGGCAAGTCTTCTGACTTTGAGTTCCTTGGCCGCAGCAAGAATCGCTTCGGCACTGGAAAGAGTGGCTGCTGACGACATCAAGATTCTCCCTGGCAAGTTACGGAGCACCCGCCGCAAGGTCGCGCAGCTTGATCCAGCGATGCGCTGCGGCCTACCGGCTCGGGTCGTGTAACGAAGGGGAGAGGATGCGCTGCTATTGTGACAAATTCATGACAGTGCGCCGCGCTCGGCCGCCAGCGCGGAGCACAAGGCCGCCAAGCCGGCGATCGCGGCGGCCGTCAGTCGGCCAGCGCCGTGGCCAGCGTCTTGGCGTTCGCGCGCATCATGCCGAGATAGCTGTCGGCTGCCGTCCCGGGCGCGGACAGTGAATCGGAGTACAGGATGCCGCCGATGCGCGCCCCTGATTCGGCGCTGATGCGTTCGAGCAGGCGTGGGTCGCTGACGTTCTCGATGAACATTGCCGGAATCCTTTCTCGGCGAATCTGTCGGATGATCGCACCCACGGCGGCGGCTGAAGGTTGCGCATCGGTGCTGACGCCGACAGGCGCAATGAAGCGAATTCCATAGGCACGCGCAAAGTAGCCAAAAGCGTCGTGTGAGCTGACGACGACGCGCCGTTCAGTGGGAAGCTTGCCAAGGCTGCTACGAATCTCTGCGTCAAGCGCGTCGATCTGCTGTTTCAGAGCGGCGGCGTTGGCCTGATAGCTCGCCGTGTTCGCCGGATCCACCTGCGCCAACGCGGTGGCGATGTTGTCGACGTAATGGCGCGCCTGCGCCAGATCCTGCCAGGCGTGCGGGTCGACCTCGGTCGCGTGATCGTGCGTGCGATGCTTGCCGGCAGGCGCCGCTTCTTTCCTGAGTGCCTTGACACCCTTGCTGGCAACCACGATCGGCCCGCGATAGCCGGAGGAGTGTATCAGGCGATCGATCCAGCCTTCGAAGCCGAGGCCATTGACGACCACCAGCCGCGCACGCGCGAGCTTCTTCACGTCGTCCGGAGTCGGCTGGTACACGTGCGCATCCGCCAGCGGCCCGACCAGGGAAAATACCTGCACATGCTCGCCGCCAACGCTTCGCGTCAGGTCTCCGAGAATGCTGAAACTGGCGACCACCGGCAGCAAATCGGCCGCGCCTGCCCGGCCAGGCTGAGCACCCAGGAGGATTACCAGGGCAGCGGCCAGCAGAGAGGCCGGACGCGGAAGAACCGTTGCCAGCCAGCGCTGGAGGACGTTGAGGAAGGTTTGCTTCATTCTTTTCCCCGCTTGAGTGCTTGACTCAGCGTTCGAAGTGCCAGCCCGACCGCCAACGGCTGGCCAGGGGTCCGAGTGGAGCGACCAGCAGCGAGAGCAGATAGAGGCCGCCAAGGGTCAACACGATCGCCGGACCGGCGGGCAGGTCCGCATGATACGAGAGCAACAGGCCGATGAAGGACCCGAGCAGCGCGACGGACACGGCGATCAGCAGCAGCGGTCCGACATTGCACACCCACAGGCGTGCGGCAGCCGCCGGCAAGATCATGATCCCGACGGCCATCAAGGTTCCCAGGGCGTGAAAGCCAGCAACCAGATTGAGCACCAGCAGGACCATGAAACCATAGTGAGCAAGCGGCCCGAGACGACTGATGCGCCCCAGGAAAGCCGGATCACAGCCTTCGAGGACGAACAGACGCAGACCGATTGCGAGCACCAGAACGGACAGCGAGGCAAAGCCTGCGAGCAGCAGCAGAGCGGCGTCGTCGAGCGCCAGCACGCTGCCGAAAAGAACATGCAGCAGGTCGACGCTGCTGCCACGTAGCGAGATGATCAGCACACCGGCCGACAGCGAAATCAGGTAGAAAGTCGCCAGACTGGTATCTTCCTTGATCACCGAGTTACGCGCCACACCGCCGGAGAGCACGGCTACAGCCAGGCCGGCGACCAGGCCACCGAGGGTCATCGCCGGCAGCGACAGACCGGCAATCAGGTAACCGATCGCCGCTCCCGGCAGGATGGCGTGCGACATGGCATCGCCAGCCAGACTCATCCGACGCAACATCAGGAAAACGCCGACCGGCGTCGCGCCGAGCGACAGCGCCAGACACCCGGCCAAGGCCCGACGCATGAAGGAAAACTCGATGAACGGCGAGAGCAGCGGAATGCTGGCCAGCGTCTCGTTCATCCGGCGTCCTGGTCGGCATGACAGATGGGCGCGTGTGCGTCGTCACTGCGTCCTTCGGCAAGCCGCCGGGCATGCAACAGATTGGCCTCGCTGAGCACCGTCGCGCTGTCGCCGCGAGCAACGATCTCGCGTGCCAGGAGCAGCGTTTCCGGGTACTCCTGGCGAACATGCTCGAGGTCGTGCAGGACGGAGATCACCGTCCGCCCTTCGCCATGCCAGTACCGCACCAACGCCGCAAGGTCACGAACGCTGGCCGCATCGATGGCGCCATAGGGCTCGTCGAGGAGGACCAGCGGGGCGTCCTGAAGCAGAACGCGGGCGAAGTGCGCACGCTGCAACTGGCCGCCGGAGAGCGCGCCGATCGGACGGTTCTCGAGGCCATTCATGCCGACCAAGTCGATGGCCGCGGCAATGCGCACTCGCCGGGCGCGGTCGAGGCCGCCAAAGGCGCCGATCTCCCGCCACAGCCCCATGGCCACGAAGTCGTGGACGACCATCGGAAAGCTGCTGTCGAGCGTCGTCAACTGGGTCAGATAGGCGATCTGCCGGCGCTGCACGCCAAACAACTCGATGCGGCCTTGCAGCGGTCGCAGTTCGCCGGTAATACCCTTGAGCAGCGTCGATTTACCGGCGCCGTTGGGGCCGACGATGGCCAGCAGGCTACCGGCGGCAATCTCGCCCTGCAGGTGGTGGACCGCTGGATGGCGATCGTAGCCGAGCGTCAGATTGTCGAAGCGCAGAATCGGGCGGCCGCTCGACGAGGCGTTTGAAGGTTGGTCGGGCATCGCTGGCGCGGCGTTCAGTGCAGCGCCCAGAACACCGTCGTCCACAGCAGCAGCAGCGCGCCGAATGCCCAGAGCAGGCGCGCCTGAGCGCTGGCGCAGAGCACCGGATTGCGGGGTTTGGCGCTTGCCGATGCGCGAGGGCTTGCCGAAAGAGACATGTGCGATGCGAACTGAGGCTTTTTGGGAGCGGACTTCGAGCTCCCGCGGAGGGCGAATCTTGCCTCGTTCGCCAGCCAAACGCAACCGCCTTGAGCAGGCTCGGCGACCGCTCACGCCCGCCGGCACGCCGTCGCCACTCCAGACAGGCAAGCGACGATTCGCCGGCTCAACCGAAGCGACCGGTAATGTAGTCCTCGGTGTGTTTGACCTTCGGTTTCACGAACAACTCTTCGGTGCGGCCGAACTCGACAAGCTCGCCGAGGTACATGAAGGCCGTGTAGTCGGAAATCCGGCCCGCCTGTTGCATGTTGTGGGTGACGATGGCGATCGAGTACTCGCTCTTGAGTTCGTTGATCAGTTCCTCCACCTTGGCCGTGGACAGCGGATCGAGCGCCGAGGTCGGTTCGTCGAGGAGCACGATCTGGGGCTTCACCGCCACCGCCCGGGCGATGCATAGGCGCTGCTGCTGGCCGCCGGAAAGGGATAGCCCGCTCTGCTGCAACTTGTCCTTGACTTCATCCCAAAGGGCAGCCTTCTTGAGCGCCCATTCCACCCGTTCGTCGAGTTCGCTCTTGCTGAATTTCTCGTAAAGCCGAACACCGAAGGCGATGTTTTCATAGATGGTCATCGGAAACGGGGTCGGCTTCTGGAAAACCATGCCGATCTTCGCCCGCACCAGGTTCACGTCCTGTTTCCGGTCGAGAAGGTTCTTGCCATTGAAGACGATCTGCCCTTCGGCGCGCTGCCCCGGATAGAGATCGTACATGCGGTTGAAGGCACGCAAGAGCGTGGACTTCCCACAACCGGACGGACCGATGAAGGCAGTCACCCGGTTGCGAGCGACATCGAGACTGACGGCTTTCAGACCCTTGAAGTCGCCGTAGTAGAAACTCAGTTCGCGCACCTGCAGGATGGCTTGTTCGCTGATTTGGACCATGTGGTCGCAGGTTTCGGACATTATTCGAGGCTCCGCAGTTCAGGTCTTGTGACGAAAGAGGACACGCGCACCGATATTGATCGCCAACACC
>LBIU01000227.1 GCA_000987445.1 Candidatus Accumulibacter adiacens
ATATTTCGTGGCTGGCACGATGATTGCTTGGTACCCCTCGCTGGAAGAAATTTTTCCCGATCACCCCGTTTCCAATTATCGAGGAGCAATCAGATGCTACGTCGCAATTTCGTGAAAACCGTGTCAGCCGTTGCCGTTACGGCGGCTATGGGGCTGAGTTCCTTCAACGCGTTGGCCGCCGAGACGATCAAGGTCGGTATTCTGCATTCCCTGTCGGGGACGATGGCGATTTCCGAGACGGCGCTCAAGGAGACGGTGCTCATGGCCATCGCCGAGATCAACGCCAAAGGCGGCGTACTCGGCAAGCAGCTCGAACCGGTGGTCGTCGACCCGGCCTCGAACTGGCCGCTGTTCGCCGAGAAGGCGCGGCAACTGCTGAGCCAGGACAAGGTGGCGGTGACCTTCGGTTGCTGGACCTCGGTGTCGCGCAAGTCGGTGCTGCCGGTGTACAAGGAACTCAATGGTCTGCTCTTCTACCCGGTGCAGTACGAAGGCGAGGAACTCGAGTACAACGTCTTCTACACCGGTGCGGCGCCAAATCAGCAGGCGATCCCGGCCGTCGAGTACCTGATGAGCAAGGACGGCGGTTCGGCCAAGCGCTTCGTGCTGCTCGGTACCGATTACGTCTATCCGCGCACGACCAACAAGATCCTGCGCGCCTTCCTCAAGTCCAAGGGCGTCGCCGATGCCGATATCATGGAGGAGTACACCCCCTTCGGTCATAGCGACTACCAGACGATCATCGCCAAGATCAAGAAGTTCTCCAGTGAAGGCAAGCGCACGGCGGTGGTGTCGACCATCAACGGCGACTCGAACGTGCCGTTCTACAAGGAACTGGGCAATGCCGGCATCAAGGCCACCGAAGTTCCGGTGGTCGCTTTCTCGGTCGGCGAGGAAGAGCTGCGCGGCGTCGATACCAAGCCGCTGGTCGGCCACCTGGCGGCGTGGAACTACTTCATGACCCTCAAGAACCCGGTGAACGATGGCTTCACCAAGGCTTACCGCGCCTGGGCGGTCAAGCAGGGGCTGCCGAACGCCGACAAGGCGGTGACCAACGACCCGATGGAAGCCACCTACATCGGCGTCTATATGTGGAAGCAGGCGGTCGAGAAAGCCAAGACGACCGACGTCGACAAGGTCATCGCCGCCATGGCCGGGCAGACCTTCAAGGCCCCGTCCGGCTTCGATATCAAGATGGACGAGAAGAACCACCACCTGCACAAGCCGGTGTTCATCGGCGAGATCCGTGCCGACGGACAGTTCGATGTCGTTTGGAAGACGCCTGGCCCGGTCAAGGCAGCGCCGTGGAGCCCGTACATTCCGGGTAACGACAAGAAGAAAGGCGAGCCGGAAGGCAAGTGAGCGCCATTTGCTGAACGAGTAATGAGTGCTTGAGGGCACGGGCGGCGCGCCTTGCCGCTGCCCGTGCCTGATCCTGGAGAAAGCATGCGCACTATTGGATTTTTCGTTTTCGGCTGGCTGTTGAGCATGTCCTGTGCGCTCGCGGCGATTGACCCGGCGTTGCTCAGGCCCCTGGCGTCCGACGGCAACGATGCCAAGATTGCGGCCATCACGGCTCTGGCCGACGGCGCGCAGCGCGAGGCGCTGCCGGTGCTCAAGTCCATGCTCAAGGGATCGCTGGCTCTGGCCGGCGAGCGCGTGGTGATTGTCGATGGCCAGCGGGTGATCGATGCGGCGACCAATAGCGAGATCATCCCGGCGCCGCAAGTGACCGAATCGATCGGCATCAACAACCGTCTGCGTCGTGAGCTGGCTTCGACGCTGGCGGCGCTGCGCCTGTTTTCCGGCGATCGCGAAATCCGCTGGGAAGCGGCGCAGGAGCTGGCGTCGGGCGCCGACGCCGAGCTGCTTCCGCTGCTCGAAAAGGCGCTGGCATCCGAAGCCGATGCCGAGATCAAGGGCACGCTGCAGATGGCCCATGCACAGGCCAGCCTCGGTTCGGGCGATGCGCTCGTTCGCCTTGCCGCCGTTCGCCTGCTCGGCGCAAGCGGCGACCCCAATGTGCTGCAGTTGCTCGGGCCACTGACCGAAAAGCGTGCCGGCAACTGGATCGAGCCGGATAGTGCGGTGCGTGCTGCTGCCGGCACGTCGATCCGTGCCATCGAAAACCGCCTGGCTTTTGCCGAGAACGTCGGGCGCGCATTCACCGGTGTGTCGCTGGCCTCGATCTTGCTGCTGGCCGCCCTGGGTCTGGCCATCACCTACGGCGTCATGGGGGTGATCAACATGGCGCACGGTGAGCTGCTGATGGTCGGCGCCTACTCGGCGTGGGCGATGCAGAGCGTTTTTCAGGCCTATTTCCCGAATCTTGTCGACTGGTATCTGCTGGCCGCGATCCCGGCTGGCTTTCTCACTGCGGCGCTGGTCGGGGTGCTCATGGAGCGCGTCGTCATCCGCCACCTCTACGGGCGACCGCTGGAAACCCTGCTCGCCACCTGGGGCATCTCGCTGTTCCTGATCCAGGTGGCACGCACCGTCTTTGGCGCGCAGAACGTCGAAGTCGCCAACCCGGTGTGGATGGCGGGCGCCATCGAGGTGATGCCGAATCTGCTGCTGCCGTGGAACCGGATCATCATCATCGGTTTTTCGATCGCCGTGCTGGCCGCCATGTGGGCCATTCTCAATCTCTCGCGGATGGGCATGTTCGTCCGCGCGGTGACCCAGAACCGGCCGATGGCCGGCTGTGTTGGCGTGCCGACCGGGCGCATCGACAGCATGGCCTTCGCACTTGGCGCCGGCATCGCCGGACTCGGTGGCGTGGCGCTGTCGCAGATTGCCAACGTCGGTCCGGACATGGGCCAGGGCTACATCGTCGATTCCTTCATGGTCGTCGTTCTCGGGGGTGTCGGGCAGCTCGCCGGTGCGGTCTGGGCGGCGCTCGGCCTCGGCGTACTGACCAAGTTCCTCGAAGGGTGGACCGGTGCGGTGGTCGCCAAGATCGCTGTCCTGGTGATCATCATCATCTTCATCCAGAAGCGTCCGCAGGGGCTGTTCGCCCTCAAGGGCCGCTTCGTCGAGTCGTGACATGGTGACCTCGACTCGCGACCCTGTCAGCGGAGCATCCATGCGTCCTTCCCCCGCACGAACCCCCTTCATCGTCCGCCTCGGGCGCAGCTTCGATGCGCGCAGCTGGCTGCTGGTCGGCTTGTTCGCCGCCTTTGCGCTGATTGCCGTGCCGCTCATGCACCTCCTGCTGCCGCCCGAGAATCCCTTGCATCTGTCGACCTACTTCATCACCCTGACCGGGAAGATCCTCTGTTACGCGATCGTCGCCGTGGCCATGGACCTGATCTGGGGTTACGGCGGCATTCTCTCGCTCGGCCACGGGCTCTTTTTCGCGCTCGGTGGTTACACCTTCGGGATGTATCTGATGCGCGAGATCGGTCGCGACGGCAGCTACCAGAGCGACCTGCCCGATTTCATGGTCTTCCTGGACTGGAAGGAGCTGCCCTGGTTCTGGACCGGTAGCGATCATTTCCTGTGGGCCGTATTGCTGGTGCTCATCGTGCCGGCGCTGATCGCCTTCATCTTCGGCTATTTCGCGTTTCGCTCGCGCATCAAGGGCGTCTATTTCTCGATCATCACCCAGGCCCTGACCTACGCGGCGATGCTGCTCTTCTTCCGCAACGAGACGGGTTTCGGCGGCAACAACGGCTTCACCGACTTCAAGCGCATCCTCGGCTATTCGATCACCGCTCCGGAGACGCGGGTCGTGCTTTTCGGACTGTCGGCGCTGGCGCTGATCGGCACGCTGTTGCTGGCACGCTATCTGGTGACCTCGAAGTTCGGCCGCATCCTGACGGCGATCCGCGACGCCGAGTCACGCGTGATGTTCATCGGCTACAACCCGCTGTGGTACAAGCTTTTCGTGTGGACCCTGTCGGCGATGCTGTGCGCCATTGCCGGCGCGCTCTACGTGCCGCAGGTGGGCATCATCAACCCCTCCGAAATGGCCGTTGCCAACTCCATCGAGATCGCCATCTGGGTGGCGGTCGGCGGGCGCGGTACGCTGATCGGCGCGGTCATCGGCGCTTTCATCGTCAACCTCGCCAAGAGCTGGTTCACGGTCAGTTTCCCCGAGTACTGGCTGTTCTTCCTGGGGACGCTGTTCATCGTCTCGACGCTGTGGTTGCCGCAGGGCGTCGTCGGCCTCTACCGGCGGCTGCAGGCCGGACGGGGCAGCGCGCAGGACAGTGAGCCGGCCGCGGCACCGGGGGCAGCGGTCGCTACAGCCGCTACCGTTGCTGCGGTCGCGAAAGGAGCAGGCGTATGAAACCTGGCGACCGGTTGGTGACCGACAACCCCGACTGGGACAGCGGCACCGCCGAACTCGGGCATATGTTCAGGCCGGGCGAGCTCGACCTGTCGCACAAGGTTGTCCTCTACCTCGACGAGATCACGGTCAGTTTCGACGGCTTTCGCGCCCTCAACAAGCTGTCGCTGACCATCGACTCCGGTGAGCTGCGCTGCATCATCGGGCCGAACGGTGCCGGCAAGACGACGATGATGGACGTCATCACCGGCAAGACCCGGCCCGACGAAGGGAAGGCCTTTTTCGGCCAGACGCTCGACCTGACGCGTCTTTCCGAACCCGAGATCGCGCATCTCGGCATCGGTCGCAAGTTCCAGAAGCCGACCATTTTCGAGAACCACACGGTCTTCGAGAATCTCGAGCTGGCGATGAAGACCGACAAGCGCGTCTGGCGCAGCCTGCTGGCGCTGCTCGATTCGGCGGCCGGCGACCGCATCGCAGAAACGCTGCAGACGATTCGCCTCACCGCGCATGCCGACCGCCTGGCCGGCCTGCTGTCGCACGGCCAGAAGCAGTGGCTGGAGATCGGCATGCTGTTGATGCAGGAGCCGAAATTGCTGCTCCTCGACGAACCGGTCGCGGGCATGACCGACGAAGAAACCGAACGCACCGGCGAGTTGTTTCTGAGCCTGGCCGGCAAGCACTCGCTGGTCGTCGTCGAGCACGACATGGCCTTCGTCAAGCAGCTCGGCGGCAAGGTCACCGTGTTGCACGAAGGCAGCGTTCTCGCCGAAGGCGTGCTCGACGAAGTGCAGGCCGATGCGCGAGTCATTGAAGTCTATCTGGGGCGCTGAGAATCGATGAGTGCAATGAACACCACGCTGAAGGTCAACAACCTCAACCAGTTCTATGGCGGTAGTCACATCCTGCGCGACCTCAGTTTCACCGCCGAAGCCGGCAAGGTGACCACCATTCTCGGGCGCAACGGCGTTGGCAAGTCGACGCTGCTCAAGTCGCTGATGGGGATGGTGGCGACCAAGGGCGGCAGCATCGAGTTTGCCGGCCGTGACCTGAGCCGCAGCGCGTCGCACCAGCGTGTCAAGGCCGGCATTGGCTACGTGCCGCAGGGGCGCGAGATCTTCCCGCGCCTGACGGTGCACGAGAACCTGCTGATGGGACTCGCCAGTTGTCCGGGCAGCACGCCGATCCCCGAGCGTATTTTCGAGATGTTCCCGGTGCTGCGGCAGATGTTGCGCCGGCGGGGTGGCGACCTCTCCGGTGGTCAGCAGCAGCAACTGGCGATCGGTCGCGCCCTGGCCATGGGTCCCAAGCTGCTGATCCTCGACGAGCCCACCGAAGGCATCCAGCCGTCGATCATCAAGGACATCGAGCGCGCCATCCGCGCGCTGGCACAAAGCGGCGAAATGGCCATCCTGCTCGTCGAACAGTACTATGATTTCGCGCGTTCCCTTGCCGATCAGTATCTGGTGATGGAACGCGGCGAGATCATCATGCGCGGACGAGGCGAGGACATGGATAAAGACGGGGTTCTGGCAGCCCTGGCCGTTTGACTACGGCGCAGGCGGATGAGAACGGGCGGCGGCTGGCTGAACAGCCTCGTCCAGACCGGGAAGGGGGCGATGCAATGCGGCGTCGGCGCCGCCAGGCCATCGAGGAAGCGGCGCGCCCCGGTTGGCAGGCGCGGCTGACGCTGGGTTTCGAGCGCCGTGGCGAGACCAGCGCCCTGGTCCGGCGCGAGCATTTCGGACCCCTGCGCGTGCAGAAGGCGCTCTACCCGGAAGGGCCGGATGTCTGCCACGCGATCCTGCTGCATCCGCCGGGCGGCATCGCCGGCGGCGACAGCCTGGAGATTTCGCTCAATGTCGGCGCCGGCGCACACGCCCTGCTGACCACGCCAGGCGCCGGCAAGTGGTATCGTTCGGGCGGTCGGCAGGCGCGGCAGTCCTTGAGCGTGCGTGTTGGCGGGGGTGGGGTGGTGGAGTACCTGCCGCAGGAGACGATCGTCTTTGACGGCGCCGAGGCGCAGATGCAGACGCAGGTCGAGCTGGCCGATGGCGCCCTGTTCTGCGGCTGGGAGATTCTCTGCCTGGGACGAACGGCGGCTGGCGAGCGTTTCAGTCACGGCGAGCTGCAGCTGTCGACGCGCATCGAGCGGCGGGGACGGCCGCTGTGGCTGGAACGCGGCCGCTTGCTCGGGGGGTCATCCTGGCTGGAGGCGGCTCCCGGTCTTGCCGGATTGCCGGTCAGTGCGAGCTTGCTGCTCGCCGGCCGGGCGGTCGAGCCGGCGTGGCTGGCTGCCTGCCGTGCGCTTCCCGTGGGCGATGGCCTGCGGACCGGGGTGACCGCGCTGCCCGAGCTGCTGGTGGCCCGCTGCCTGGCGCCGGGTGGCGAAGCGGCACAGGGATGGTTGCGCGAGGTATGGCAGCAATTGCGCCCGCTGGCGCTCGGCAAGCCGGCCGTGTTGCCGCGGATCTGGAATACTTGAACCTTGAACGCCCGCATGGCGGAC
>LBIU01000228.1 GCA_000987445.1 Candidatus Accumulibacter adiacens
TCCGGGGTCCAGGTGACGACGCCGCTCTCCTCGTCGAGCGACATTCCCGGCGGGCTGCTCAGCAACACATAGCTGACGGCACCGTCGCCAGGATCGCGTGCCAGCGCGGTGTAGGCATAGGCCTCTCCCGCGCGTGCTTCGGAGACCGGAGTGGACTCGAACACTGGCGGCGCATTCGGTGCCGGAACGGCATAGACGCCGTGCCCGATGTCGACGCGTTGCCAGAGTGGATCGCTGACCGTCACCGTATGGGCGATGGTGGACTCGCCTGGCTGCAGGGCGCCGTCGGCGAGTTCCTCGTCGAGCGTGATAAGCCAGAGGCCCAGCTTGTTCGGGCCTTCGGCGTTCAGCGGCTGCCCCTGGAAGTAGCGCGCTGGGTCGAGCGCGAGAACGATCGGCGCCAGCAGGTCGCCTTCGCCGATGTTGGTCACACGCACGTCGTAGGAAACCGTCGCCTTGGCACGCGACGAGCGGGTGTTGAGGAAGTCGATGCGCACGTGCGTCGACAGGTCGGCGGTGGTCGTGAAGCTGGCTGTGTAGGCGCTGCCCAGCGTGGCCCCGAGGCGGCTGGCGATGACCCCGGCGACATGCAACTCGAAGGTATCCGGCGCCAGCGGATCGAAACGCAGCGTCACGCTGCGGGTCGCCGCGTCGTAGGTCGCCGAGCGCGCGGCCACAGCGCCCGTGTTGGCGCCGGTCAAGGCGTAGTTGCCCAGGTTCAGAACCGACCCCGAGCGTGTCGGATCGTCGGCATCCATGTCCTGATCGAAGGTGACCGTCAGGCTCGCCAGAGGCAGCGCCGCGGCGCCCTGGTGAGGTGGATTGCTGCCGATCACCCGCGGTGCAAAGAGCGGCGCGACGCGGTCGATCTGGTGGGACTGGGCGACCAGCAGGGCACCATCCGCCGTTGCCTGCACGGTCTCGCCCCGCGAACCGCCACGGGCGATGGTGAGATGATGCAGGGTGACGAGGTCGATCATCACAAGTGCACCGTCGTTGCTGCTGACAAAGAGCAGTCCGGCCAGCGCCGAACCCGGCCGACCGAAGGCCAGTGAATCGACCTCGGCGTCAAGGCGAACAGCCGGCTGCGCGCGACCAAGCGGCGAGAACTGGACGACCGTGCCGCGGTCGGGCCAGGAAGTCCCCCACAGTTCGCCGGTGGGCGAGAAGGCGAGGTCGTCGACACGGGTCTCGCTGAAGGGCTCGAAGGTCTCGGTAACGGGGTCGAAGATCGCCACGCCGCCGCCTGTCGACACGTAGATCTCGCCGCTCTGCGGGTGAATGGCGAGCGCCTGGGTGATGCCGTCGGCGTGTTCGGCGAGGACCGCGCCGCTGGCGGGATCGAGTTCCAGCAAGGCACCGCCGCCGCCCGTCGCCCACAGGCGGCCGTTGATGTCGAGCGCCAGGTCGAAGATCGGCACTTCGAGACGGATCAACGGCGTGCCTACGGCGCCGCCATCTGCGCTCAGGCGGTACAACTCGCCGCGGTTGCTGCCGCCACTGGCCAGGATGCTGCCATCAGGCATTTGCACAATCGCCAGCGGGCCAATGTCGGCGAAGCTCTGGCGAATGCCGGTGGCGAAGGACTCGGCAGCGAAGGGGCTTAGGACGCTCCTGAACTCCGACGGGCGCGTCGTCTGCGCGAGGTTGGGCACTTCCCTGGCGGCCTCGACAAACAGCGGGTTGGTCGCCGGCTGTTCGGCGGGCGGTGGCGCCGGTGGATCGCTCGGGGTGGTCTCGAAGGTCGGCAGATTGCCGAGATTGGCGCGCGAGCCATCATCCGGCGCCAAAGCACCGGGTGGCGGCTGCTCGCGGTTGCCGGCGTTGTCGGTGGCCAGGGCCAGGAATTCGTAGCTGTGCCCTTCCCGGCCGTGGTAAATGCCCGACGTCTCGTTGGTCTGGCGTAGCCAGATCTTGAAGTCGCCGCCGTCTTCGGCAACGTACACGGTGGCATGGCTCACGCCGGAGCCTCCGTCGTCGTCGGCGGACGACCAGCGCAGTTGATAGTCATTGCCGCCCGCGCCGATGCGCTCGGCGCTCAGCGTCGTCTTCGGTGCGACAGCGTCGAGCGTCTGGCTGATCTGCGGCGCGTCCTGCGGCGCGGCGGTGTTGAACAGCACGCGGGCATTGGCGGTGAGTGCGTCACCGGTCAGCGCGTCGGTCCGCGGCAGGATCGTGTAGCCGACCGTACCGACACCGATTCCCTGTGCGTTGTTCGGTGCCAGCAGGCCCTTGCTGGTGTCGCGAATGACCTCGCCGGTCAGCGGGTCGATGGCCTCGAACAGCCAGCTGGCGATCGACCGCTGGACGTCCACGCCGGCAGTAACGCGCAGGATGAAGCCCTTGCTGCGCGCGAAGTCGAAGTCACCTTGGAAAGTCGCGCGGCCATCCGGGATGTGCACCTGGATATCGCCGATCTTGATGTCGCCCAGCCGGAAGCTGCGTGCGTCGAGCTGCGAATCAAGTTTGCTGATGACCTCGACGCTACCGGGGATTGCCGACGCCGTCGGCGGGTTCTCGAAACGGATCGCGTAGGGCAAAGCCAGCCCACTCGGCAGGAACTCGGCGGCGCCGAAGCCTTGCGGGCCGGTGATGGTGGCCGCGACGCCAGCGGTTGCCGCGCGTTCGAATGCCTGCGAAAAGTCTACGGCGCTGAGCTCCTGACCAAACTTGTCGAGATCCTCAAAACCGGTCAGATCGCCAGCCAGATTGGATGTCACGGAGCCGAACGAGGGGAGTGCCATGCCGGCACTGCGCTTCTCGAAGGGTATCCACGGAACGAAAACATTCAGTGCCTGGAGGTGTGTCGGCTGCGAAAGATGTGCGTCGACATCCGTCAGGGTTGGAAGCCTGGGAATAGGCACATTGAGTTCCACATCTCCGCAAAGAAGACTGAACCAGAACCGGGAGTCCACACCTGCGATGGGCGCGAGGGTCCCCGGCGTATCGCCGTACCAGACATGAAGCTGTCCGAAGAAGTCGACCAGATCGCCCGTCGTCGTGTACTGGTCACCGGCAGGGCCAAGTAGGATTCCGGTCGCGAGCACGCTCTGCAAACTGAGCGTCTTCGCGTCCGCCCGTAATGGCGGCACCTCGTCAAGCGGGCGCAACAATCCAGCTGTCTCCAGGGCCGCCATATAGGAAGTGACCCAAACCTCCGGATTCGCGGCCAGGACCTGCAGGGCCGGTGCGGCTATTGCGTCGGCAAGAATCGCATCGCGCAGCTTGAGCGCTTCGCTCGTTTGTTCGATGACGAATTCGTCACGCGTCATGGCCGTAGCTGCAGCTGCCACATGGAAGCGGAATGGCGCAAACAGATCGGGGTTCTGGCACTCGCCAGGAAACTCCAGCGCCCCCTTGATCATCGCTGGCAGATCGAACTTCATCAGGCCTTCCTCGGCCTCCGGGAACTTGGCGATCACTTCCGAACGTACCCCGTCCCACCACTCGTCCAGACCACTGCCATCGTCTTCCAGCAAATCATCGAGATTCGGGAAGACGCTCTTCATCGTCGCCTTGAGCGCCGGATACTCGCGATCCCACATTGCCTTGAGACCGGGATAGGTAAGAACGTTGAACGTCAGGCCGGTGAAATCACCTGCCCCAAAATCGATCAGATATCCGGGTGCCAGCAGGCGCCCGCCAGAATTCACCTCGGAGTCGAGGCTGGCCCAAGGAATGTCGTCTGATCCACCATCAGGCCCACCACGCAGGTTGGTCTCCAGAGTGACATAGGGCAGGCCAAAGAGGATGGGGTTGAAGCCCATCTCCGGAATGCCGAACTCGTACTTCACGTACGGCGTATCAATGTTGGTCAGGCTCTGGAAAGCCACCCCATAGGTGCCGATATCCCCGGCAAGCACCACCCGTGGCCCGCCAAGCCCAACCGTGACCTCGGGCTCGATCGCCCGCTCGACCAGATAACGATAAGGCTCGACAACGCGCTGGCCATTGGGGTTGATCACCGTCAGGTCGTACTGGCCGTGCGGTACGCCGGTGAAGTCGAACATCGCCAGGATCTTGGTGCTGTCCAGCACCTGCACACGCACAGGCTCTATCTCGGCGATATCGGGGCGCACCAGCTTGACCACTGCGTTCGCCTCAAAACGTGCCCCGGTAATGGTCACCGTGACATGGCCCGAGTCGCCACCGCGGTCCTGCTTGATGCCGGCGATGGCCATGGGCACCACTTCTGCCAGCAAGCGCACCGGCGTGGCGGGTGCCGGTTCCTGATGACCGCGCAGCAGGACATAGTAGGTGCCGGCCTTGGTATTTGGAATGACCGCGATCTGCCCCGGCTGCAGCGGATCCTGGTAGATGGCGTCGAAGGCGAAAGAAGTAGGCACCTCGCCATAACGCAGGAAGAGCTCGTTTGCGCCGTCGGCGGCGGGACTCGTCAGGCGTACGCGCAGGGTCTCGTCTGGCCCGACTGCGAGCCGGAAAACGCGTGTCTGACCCGTGTCGAGCGTGCTGTCCAGCGCGATGCCCAGATGCAACTCCTCGACCGACACGGTCAGCGGGTCCGGCGAGGTGGCGCGGTTGTTCGCCTCCTCCGCACCTTCGAAGACCTGGTCATAGATGTCGGT
>LBIU01000229.1 GCA_000987445.1 Candidatus Accumulibacter adiacens
AAACGGAACGTGGCGCCCTCGCCCGGAACGCTTTCAACCCACAGCTGGCCACCGAAGTGTTCGATGATACGGCGGCTGATGGGAAGCCCAAGACCGGTGCCGGATGGCTTGGCGGTCATCGTATCGCCCACCTGGCGGAACTTCTCGAACACAAGCTCCTGATCTTCCGGGCGAATCCCGGGCCCGTTGTCGGCAACACTGACTTCGAGGCCGTCCTCCCGCCGACTCAGGGAGACGCGAATTCGGCCGCTACCCGGCGTCAGAAACTTCACCGCATTGGACAGCAAATTCAGCATCACCTGGATCAATCGATCGCGATCGGCAAGAATCAGCGGTAGATTATCCGGCAGATCGACCTCGATGTGCGCCTCTTTCTCGCGCACCAGCTGGCTGGTGGCGGCGATTGATTGTTCGACGACCTCTTTCAAGTCCAGCTCACAGCCGTTCCAGTCGGCCCGACCGGACTCGATTTTCGCCAGATCGAGCGTCTGGTTGATCAGCCGTGACAAGCGCTCGGCCTCGCTGACGATCAAGCCAAGGAAACGCTCGCGATCGGGGAGGTGCATCTTCGGATCGTCGCGCAGCAGTTCCGAGAAAGCGCGGATCGACGTCAGCGGCGTGCGCAGCTCGTGGGTCACCGAAGACATGATGTCGTCCTTTACGCGATCGAGCTCCTGGAGGCGCTCGTTGGCCGCCCGCAGTTCCAGGGTCGCCGCGGTCAGCTCACGCGATTTGCGCTCCAGTTCACGACTGTAGGTGCGCAACTGTGAGGCTTCGTCGAGGATATGCATCACTTCCTCGATGCTCAGCGGTTCTTCCTTGGCCACCGAGGCGACCATCACCCGCGCCGAAGCGCTGCCAATTGCACCGGCCAACAGGGATTCGGCGAACTGCACCAGTCTGGCATCGGCCTCGGGCCTCGAGTCGCCGTCGCGACCGTGGCGACGCGCGAAGCCGGCAAACGCCGCTTGCGCACGGTTCGGGCCCAGAAAACGCCCGACCAGCTCCTCCAGGTCACTGACCTGCGCCCGCCCGCGCCAGAGCAAGGCCCCGCCCTGCCCGGTTTCGGATAGGGCGTCGACGAACAGGGTCGCCTGCGTCGCCTCGGCGACCATTGGCGGGCGCAGCAACGATACCGCGACGTAGGCACCAATATTGGCGAAGAAGCTCCAGAACAGGCAGTGCGAAATTTCGTCCATGCCCGTGAGACCAAACAGCTGCTGCGGTCGCAGGAGCTCGACCCCGAAAAAGCCCTGGGCGAGAAAATCGCCGGGAAGCCAACCGGATTTTGCAAACGACGGCAACAGCAGCGTGTAGGCCCAGACCAGAAAACCGGCCGTCAGACCCGCCAACGCGCCGCCACGGGTGCCGCCGCGCCAGTACATGCCACCGATCAGCGCTGGCGCAAACTGCGCCACCGCCGAAAAACTGATCAGCCCGATGGCGACCAGCGCGTAAGCCTCGCCGGCCAGCCGGAAGTAGAGGTAACCGAGCAGCAGGATGACCACGATGGCGCCACGCCGAATGGCGAGCAGCAAGCCCGAGAGGTCTTTCGACTCGGCGAGCGCGGCGCGATTGTGGCGCAGGAGCATCGGCATCACCAGGTCATTGCAGACCATGGTGGATAAGGCAATGGTCTCGACGATGACCATGCCGGTTGCCGACGACAGGCCACCAATGAAGGCCAGCAGCGTCAGCCC
>LBIU01000230.1 GCA_000987445.1 Candidatus Accumulibacter adiacens
GGCCCGCCGTCAACTGTAAAATTTTCCGACAGTCAGCCGAATCGGATCGAGGCGTCCGCCGTCAGCACCGGGCTGGACCTTTCGCTTGCCGGCAGTGTTCTCGGGATTCAGGACAACGAGGGGCAGCAGCAGCCTACTCGACAGTCACCGACTTCGCCAGGTTGCGCGGCTTGTCGACGTCGGTGCCGCGCACCAGCGCCACGTGGTAGGCGAGCAGTTGCAGCGGCACGACGTGCAGCAGGGCCGACAGGGCGCCGTAGTGCTCGGGCAGGTGCAGGACGTGGATGCCGTCCGACGCCTGCATCTCGCTGTCGGCATCGGCGAAGACGTAGAGTTCGCCGCCACGGGCACGCACTTCCTGAAGATTGGACTTGAGCTTTTCGATCAGCACGTCGTTGGGCGCGACGGCAATCACCGGCATGTCGCGGTCGACCAGCGCCAGCGGGCCGTGCTTGAGCTCGCCGGCCGGGTAGGCCTCGGCGTGGATATACGAAATTTCCTTGAGCTTCAGCGCGCCTTCCATGGCGATCGGGTAATGACGGCCACGCCCGAGGAACAGGGCATGCTGCTTCATCGAGAACTGCTCCGACCACTCGCGAATCTCGGGCTCGATTTCGAGGATCTTGGTGACCGCGACCGGCAGGTGCCGCAAGGCATGCAGCTCGGCGACTTCGGCCTTCTCGTCGAGCCGACCGCGCAGCTTGGCGACGACCAGCGTCAGCAGGTAGAGGGCGGCGAGCTGGGTGGTGAAGGCCTTGGTCGAGGCGACACCGATTTCCGGACCGGCGCGGGTAATGAACCGCAGGCAGTTCTCGCGCACCAGTGACGACTCCGGGACATTGCAGATGCACAGCGTACGCAGCATGCCAAGCGACTTGGCGTGCTGCAGGGCGGCGAGGGTATCGGCGGTCTCGCCTGACTGCGAGATGGTGACCAGCAAGGTCGCCGGGTCGGGCACCGAGTCGCGGTAGCGGTACTCGCTGGCGACTTCGACCGAGCACGGGATGCCGGCGATCGCTTCCAGCCAGTAGCGCGCCACCAGGCCGGCGTGATAGCTGGTCCCGCAGGCGATGATCAGCACCTGGCGGACATCCTTGAGGACTTCCTCGCTGGCCGCACCGAAGAGGCCGGGCTGGATGCTGTGCGCAGTGCCGAGCATTTCGAGCGTATTGGCCAGGGCCACCGGCTGCTCGAAGATTTCCTTCTGCATGTAGTGCCGGTACTGGCCCAGCTCGACGGCGTCGGCAGAGAGCTGTGATTCGCTCTCGGGGCGCTCGACCGGGGTGCCGTCGACGGTCGTGATGCGGTAGCCGTCGCGCCTCAGTTCGGCGCAATCGCCGTTTTCCAGATAGACCATGCGCCGCGTGACCTGCAACAGCGCCGAGGCGTCCGAAGCGGCATAGCAGCCTTCGTCGGTCAGGCCGAGCAGCAACGGCGATCCTTCACGGGCCACGACGACGCGGTCGGGATCGGCCGCACGCAGCACGGCAATGGCGTAGGCGCCCTGCAGCTGCTGGATGGCCTTGCAGACGGCGGCCAGGAAATCCGGGGTGTTCTTCAACTCGTAGGCGATCAGGTGGCCGACCACTTCGGTGTCGGTATCCGACGTGAACGCGTAGCCGGCCGCCTTGAGCCGCGCGCGCAGCGCCTCGTGATTCTCGATGATGCCGTTGTGCACAACGGCCAGCCCTTCGGAGATGTGCGGATGGGCGTTGCGCTCACTGGGGACGCCGTGTGTCGCCCAACGCGTATGGGCGATGCCGGTGTGGCCGGCAATCTGCGAGCTGTCGGCCTGCGTGGTGAGCTCGGCAACGCGGCCAACCGAGCGCAGGCGTTGCAGGCCGGCGTCGTTGATCAGCGCCAGACCGGCCGAATCGTAGCCACGATATTCGAGCTTGCGCAAACCTTCGAGGAGAACGGGAATGACGTTGCGGTCGGCGACCGCGGCAACGATGCCACACATGGTCAGCTCACTTTTTCACTTTTTGTGGCCGTTTCCAGCCGCTAATCGAAACCTGCTTGGTGCGCGAAATGGTCAGTGTGTCTGGCGGCGCATCCTTGGTCAGCGTCGTGCCGGCGCCCAGCGTCGCCCCGCGACCGACGGTGACCGGGGCGACCAATTGCGTATCCGAGCCGATGAAGGCATCGTCCTCGATGATGGTCTTGAACTTGTTGGCGCCGTCGTAGTTGCAGGTGATCGTGCCGGCGCCGATATTGACCCGACTGCCGACGATCGCGTCGCCGACGTAGGCCAGATGATTGGCCTTCGATTGCGCGGCAAGCTTGGTGTTCTTGAGCTCGACGAAGTTGCCGACGTGCACCCCGGCGGCCAGTTCGGTACCCGGTCGCAGGCGCGCGAAAGGGCCGATGACGCC
>LBIU01000231.1 GCA_000987445.1 Candidatus Accumulibacter adiacens
GACGCTCTTTCTCGCCGCCGCATGCGTCGGCGGCAATGCCTTGGCTGCCGACTCGGAAGCAGCCGTCGTCGTCGAGCTGACGCAGGTCCCCTGCCAGTTCCTGGAGAGCGAACAGGGCACCAACCACGGTTACCGCAGCACCCAGATCAAGGACTGTGAAGCGATCAATGCCAAGTCTGGCGCCAGCCGTGTCGCGCAGGCGAAAGTGCTGCAACTCAAGCCTGGCAAGACGATTTTTCGCGTCACCAACAAGGATGTTCCCTACGAGCTCGGCTTCTGGTTGCGGGGCGAAGGCATCACCGGGCGGGTAACGCTCCCCAGCGTCTCCGGCGGCGGCCTGATTACCGGCAAGACGCAGGACTACGTCATCGATCTCAAGCCCGGCGAGTACCTCTATTCCTGCCCCTTGAACCCGACGCCCGACTACAAGCTGGTGGTGAACTGAAGGAAGGTCGAAATGCCACCGGCTCTGCGCCTTGGCAGCCCCTGAGCCGAGGTGAGCCAGCCCGACGCCTCCCGGCTGCTGCCGACGCTGGCGATCGCCGCGATCAGCCTCGCCCTGAGCATCCATCTGCTGCGGGCGGATGGCCGCATGGCGGCATTGTTCGTGGTCGGCTTGCTGCTCGGCATCACGCTCTACCATTGCGGCTTCGGCTTCAGCTCTGCCTGCAGACGTCTGCTGGTGAACGGGGAGCTGCGTGCCGTGCGTGCGCAGTTGCTGATGCTGGCCATCGCCACGGTTGCCTTCGCGCCGCTACTCGCGCTCGGCGAGGTCTTCGGGCGACCGCTTTCCGGAGCGACTGCGCCGCTTGGCATCGCCATGTTCTTCGGTGCTTTTCTCTTCGGCATCGGCATGCAGCTCGGCGGCGGTTGCGGGTCGGGAACCCTGTACGCCCTGGGCGGCGGTTCGCCACGCATGCTCGTCGTCCTGCTCGCCTTCTGCGCAGGGGGGTTTCGGGCCAGCCTCGATCTCGGTGCCTGGCAGTCGCTCCCCGAATGGGCACCGCTGGTTCTCGGCGAGCGTTTCGGCTGGGGGATGGCGGCAGGCGCGCAGGCGCTCGTCCTGATCGCCGCGGCGTGGGCCTTGCGACGCTACGACAAGACGCCTCCAGCAGCCCCGAACTACCAGTGCTGGCGCGGACCCTGGCCCCTGCTGGCGGCAATCCTGTTGCTGCCGCTGTTGAACCTGGCGACGCTGTTGCTCGCCGGTCACCCATGGACAATTACCTGGGCATTCACCCTGTGGGCAGCCAAGGCGGCGCAGGCACTGGGCTGGAATCCCGACGACGATCCCTTCTGGAGCGCCCCCTTCCAGGGCGACGCCCTGGCTAGCGGCATTCTCAGCGACGTGACCTCGGTCATGGACATCGGCCTGGTGCTCGGCGCGGCGGGCGCGGCGATGCTTGCCCGACGTTTTGCGCCGATCTGGCGGATGCAGGCGCCCTCGCTGGCGGCGGCGATTCTCGGCGGGCTGGCCATGGGTTATGGCGCACGTCTGGCGTATGGCTGCAATATCGGCGCCTTTTTTTCCGGCGTTGCGTCGACCAGCCTGCACGGCTGGTTGTGGATCTTCGCTGCGCTGATCGGGTCGTGGATCGGGGTGCGTTTGCGCCCTCTGTTTGGCCTCGCCGACCACGCCTGAAGGAAAGCCACAAGCGCTGTCCGCCCCTCGCCGCGCCGGCAAGCGGCATCGCGCTTGGTCATTCGAGCAAGCGGCTCGTTACACCCCCACATCCCGTCCGACCGAACTTTCTCTACTCTTAGCACTCTCAGTCCACGAGTGCTAAAATGGCACTGTTCAGAGTAAACAGCAAGAAGGAGTCCATGCAAATGACGCAAGCTTTGGCTTTACCCACGATCTCCGCGGTCGGCAGCATTGACGCGTATATCCAGGCGGCCAGACAGGTTCCCATGCTGACCGAAGAGCAGGAATTCGGTCTGGCGACCCGCTTCCGCGAAGAAAGCGATCTCGACGCGGCGCGGCAGTTGGTGCTTTCGCATCTTCGTCTGGTGATTTCCGTTTCGCGCGGCTACCTGGGTTATGGGCTGCCGCATGCGGATTTGATCCAGGAGGGCAATATCGGGCTGATGAAAGCGGTCAAGCGTTTCGATCCGGGGCGCGGCGTTCGCCTGGTTTCTTTTGCCATCCACTGGATCAAGGCCGAGATTCATGAGTACGTCCTCAAGAACTGGCGGATGGTGAAACTGGCAACGACCAAGGCACAGCGCAAACTGTTTTTCAACCTGCGCAGCATGAAAGCCAACCGTGACGCACTCGGCTCGGTTCAAGTCGCGGACATCGCCCAGCGCCTGAACGTCAAGGCCGACGAGGTCATGGAGATGGACACTCGCCTGTCGGGCCACGACACGGCCTTCGACGCGCAGGCTGACGATGACGAGGCCTTTGTTCCTGCCGCCTATCTGGCCGACAACTCCAGTGAACCGGTGCATGTCCTCGAAGGTCGTGCCCGCGAACGACTGCACAGGGAAGGTCTCCGGGATGCCCTGGGCAGTCTCGACCCGCGTAGCCGCAGGATCGTCGAAGCGCGCTGGCTGGCGGAAGAAAACCCGGCGACCTTGCACGATCTCGCGGGCGAGTTCTCGGTTTCCGCCGAACGGATTCGCCAGATCGAGGTCAAGGCGATGCAGAAGATGCGCGCCAATCTGGCGCCACTGGTGGCCAACACCTGACACCCCGAGCGCTCACAGGTCGCGCCGTGCGTGGCACCTCGCCCGAAGAAAAGCCGGCACTGCCGGCTTTTTCTTGCGTGCGCCCGGTATGCTCCAAGCCCTCAGTCGACGCTTTCCAACTTTCCCGACGAGCAGTTCGGCCCCGCTGTTGACGGCACCGCCAACAGTCGGCGCGCCGCCGCCACGACGCTGGCCGCATTGATGGCGAAAAACGCGTAGAGATCGGCTGCCGGTGCCGACTCGCCAAAGCGGTCAATGCCAAGCACGGCGCCCGTGCTGCCCACGTACTTCCACCACAGATCGGGATGCCCGGCCTCGATGGCGATGGCCGGTAGCGACGGCGGCAACACTTCCTGCCGGTAGGCCAGAGCTTGCTGATCGAAGCGCTGCGTGCAAGGCATCGAGACCACACGGGCGACGATTCCTTCGTCCTTGAGCAAGGCCTGCGCGGCAAGGGCGATGCTCAATTCGGAACCGGTGCCGATCAAGAGCACGCTCGCCACACCGCCATCGGCCGCGCCGATGACATAGCCACCGCGCTTGATCGCGGCGATCTGCGCGCCGGTACGCGGCAATGCGGGCAGGTTCTGCCGGGAAAGCAGGAAGCAAGAGGGACCATCCTTGCGTTCCAGAGCGGCACTCCAGGCCACGGCCGTCTCGACGGCGTCGGCGGGCCGCCAGACGTCGAGCCCCGGAATCAAGCGCAGCGACGCGGCATGCTCGATCGGCTGGTGCGTCGGACCGTCCTCGCCAAGACCGATCGAATCGTGGCTGTAGACCATCAACTGACGCAGCTTCATCAACGCGGCGAGGCGAATCGCATTGCGTGCGTAGTCGGAAAACACCAGGAAGGTCGCGGTATAAGGTATGAAGCCGCCGTGCAACGCGACACCGTTGGCGATTGCCGTCATGCCGAATTCGCGCACCCCGTAGTTCACGTAATTGCCGGCCGCTTCCCGATTGGCCGGACGGGTACCGCTCCAGTTGGTGAGATTCGAGCCGGTCAGGTCGGCCGAACCACCGAGCAGTTCGGGCAGCACAGGAGCCAGCGCTTCGATGACGTTCTGCGAAGCCTTGCGCGTGGCGATGGCGCCAACCGCTGTCGAGCACGGCTCGAGCAACGCGGCAAGGCGCGTGCTCCAGTCGGCAGGCAGCTCGCCCTGCATGCGACGTTCGAACTCGGCGGCCAGCTCGGGATGGGCGGCGCGATAGGCTGAAAAACGTGCCTTCCAGTCGTTTTCGGCGGCGCCTCCGGAAGCGCGCGCGTCCCAAGCGGCACGGACGTCCGCGGGAATTTCGAAAGGCGCGAACGGCCATTCGAGCAGACGACGCGTATCGGCGATCTCGGCAGCTCCCAGCGGCGCGCCATGCACCTCGTGCGTACCGCCCTTGTTCGGTGAGCCAAAGCCGATCATGGTCTTGCAGCAGATCAGCGTCGGCCGCCCGTTCTGGGTCTTGGCCATGCGAATGGCCGCCTCGATCGAATCGGCGTCGTGACCGTCACAATGGGGTACCACGCGCCAGCCGTAAGCCTCGAAACGCTTCGGCGTATCGTCGGCAAACCACGGCTGTACGCGACCATCGATCGAAATGTCGTTATCGTCGTAAAAGACGATCAGCCTGGACAAAGACAAGCGTCCGGCCAGCGAGCAGGCTTCGTGCGAAACACCCTCCATCAGACAACCGTCGCCGATGAAGGCATAGGTGTAATGGTCGACGATGTTGTGCGCCGGGCGGTTGAAGGTCTCGCCCAGCAGGCGCTCGGCAAGCGCCATGCCGACGGCGTTGGCCAGCCCCTGCCCGAGCGGCCCGGTGGTCGTTTCGACCCCGGCAGTGATCCCGTACTCGGGGTGACCCGGCGTCTTCGAGTGCAGCTGCCGAAAGCGCTGCAGCTCTTCGATCGGCAGATCGTAGCCGCTCAGATGCAACAGCGCGTAGAGCAACATCGAGCCATGCCCGTTGGAGAGCACGAAACGGTCGCGATCGGCCCAGAGCGGATTGGCTGGATTGTGCTTGAGATGGTGGCGCCAGAGCACCTCGGCGATATCGGCCATACCCATCGGCATTCCCGGGTGGCCCGAGTTCGCCGCCTGCACGGCATCGATGGCGAGGAAGCGCAGAGCGTTGGCACAGCGGCGGCGTAACTTGCGGAAAGCAGTGGGCACGAAAGACTCCTTCAATCAGGCCAGCGCAGCGGTCCTTGACCAGCGCGGGCGTTCGCGCTCAGCGCGCACGGCGCTTCTTGTCCATCAACTGCATGATCATCGGCGTGAAAATGATCTGCATCGCCAGCCCCATCTTGCCGCCCGGACAGACGATGATGTTCGGACGCGACATGAAGGAATCGTGCAGCATGCTCAGCAGGTAGGGAAAGTCAATGCCGTGGGGGTTGGCAAAGCGAATCACCAGCATGCTTTCATCGGCCAGCGGAATGTCCTGGGCGATGAATGGATTCGAGGTATCGACCGTCGGTACACGCTGGAAATTGACATGCGTCGTGGAGAACTGCGGGCAGATGTAATGGATGTAGTCGGGCATCCGACGCAGGATGGTATCCATCACCGCTTCGGTCGAATAACCCCGCTGCGCCTTGTCGCGATGCAGCTTCTGGATCCACTCCAGGTTGATGATCGGAACGACGCCGACGCAAAGATCGACATGCCGTCCGACGTCGACCGTATCGGTCTTGGCTGCGCCATGTAGGCCTTCATAGAACAGCAGATCGGTGTCCGCCGGCAACTCGCTCCACTCGGTAAAGCTTCCCGGTGGCGCGCCATAGCGCTGGGCTTCGGCGTCGTCGTGCACATAGTGGCGGCTCTTGCCGCTGCCGCTCTCTCCGTATTCGCGGAACAGGGTTGCGAGCTCCGTGAGCAGATTGGCTTCGGGTCCGAAATGACTGAAATGGTGGTCGCCAGCAAGTGCATGCTCGGCCATCTTCGCGCGCATTTCCAAACGGTCGTAGCGATGAAAGCTGTCGCCCTCAATGATCGCTGCGTTGAGTTGCTCGCGCCGAAAGATGTGCTGGAAAGCATTGGTCACCGAAGTGGTGCCGGCGCCCGAGGAACCGGTAACCGCGATGACGGGGTTTTTGATCGACATTGGCGATGTCTCCTCTACTGAAGTGAATGGCTTGGCCGCCGTGCAGCTCAATCGTCGCGAAAAAGGGTGCGCGTCGAGAACAGCGGCGAGCGAAAGGGCTGGTCTTCTCCCGTCTCGTGCTCGCGGTGGTAGCGTTCGATGCGTTCGACCTCCTCGCGCGAACCGATAATCACCGGCACGCGCTCGTGCAGGCCGCTCGGTTGCACGTCGAGGATGCGCTCGCGGCCGGTTGACGCCAGCCCGCCTGCCTGAGCAACAATCATCGCCATCGGATTGGCTTCGTACATCAGCCGTAGCCGACCCGGCCTGGACACATCCTTGCTGTCGCGCGGGTAAAGGAACACGCCGCCGCGCATCAGGATGCGATGAATTTCGGCGACCATCGACGCCACCCAGCGCATGTTGAAATCCTTGTTGCGAACACCGCTCTGCCCGGCCAGGCACTCGCTGACGTAACGCTGCACGGGCGGCTCCCAGAAACGCTCATTGGACGCGTTGATCGCAAACTCGCGCGTTTCCGGCGCAATCACCAGATTCGGGTGGGTTAGCAGGAATTCGCCGATGTTGCGATCGAGGGTGAAGCCATGCGTACCGTTGCCGACGGTCAGTACGAGCATCGTCGACGGTCCGTAGAGGGCATAGCCAGCGGCGACCTGCTGCGAGCCAGGCTGCAGAAAATCGACCGCAGTCGGCGCGCCGCCACTACAATTCTCAGGGCAGCGCAAGACGGAAAAGATGCTGCCCACCGACAGGTTGACGTCAATGTTCGACGAACCGTCGAGCGGGTCGAAAACCAGCAGATACTGGCCGCGCGGGTTTCCGGAAGGAATCGGAAAGATGTCTTCCATCTCCTCGGAGGCCATCGCCGCCAGGTGACCGCCCCACTCGCAATGGCGGAGGAAGGCCTGGTTGGCCAGAACGTCGAGCTTCTTCTGCCCTTCGCCCTGGATGTTCTCACTGCCGGCATCACCGAGCAGGTTGGCCAGCGAACCACGCGAAACGCCCTGCGCAATGGCCTTGCAGGAACGAACGATGTCGCTCATGAGCATCGAGAAATCGCCGACCAGCGCCGGATTGCGGCGCTGTTCTTCGATCAGGAACTTGGTGACGTTGGTACGTCCGCATAGCATGGCGGCACTCCAGAAGATGAAATTCGTGCGACTCGATCAGGAATGCACCTGATTCTAGCTGCCTGATAGAAAAACTCTAGTTAAAGCTATTGTCTAATTTGATAAATAAATACTAATCAATGAGAAACGCCACCATCCGCCAGCTGCAGATCTTCTCGGTCGCCGCCAGCCATCTTTCGTTTGCGCGGGCAGCCGAAAGCCTGCATCTGACGCATGCCGCCATCTCGCTGCAGATCAAGCAACTGGAGGAGGTCTGCGGGACGCTGCTCTTCGAACGAATCGGCAAGCGCGTCTTTCTGACCGAAGCGGGCGAGACCCTGCTCGAACACGCACGCCGAATCCTGCAGTCGCTGAAGGAAGCAGACGAGGCACTGCTGGCGCTGAAGGGACTGAAAGGCGGGCGCATCGCCGTCGCCGTGGTCAGTACCGCCGAGTACTTTGCGCCGGGCCTGCTGGCGCAGTTTCGCAAGACGCACGCCGATGTCCGCATCCGCCTGCTGATCGACAACCGCGACACGGTGTATCGCCTGCTCGCCAGCAACGAGGTGGACCTGGCGATCATGGGCCGGCCGCCACCCGCCCTGGACGCCACGGCGGTGGCCTTTGCCCCGCACCCGCTGGTGATCGTTGCCGGCAGCGAGCATCCACTGGCCCGGCGCTCGAACCTTGCTGTCGAAGAACTGGCCGGTGAAATGCTGATCGTTCGTGAAGCCGGGTCGGGCACGCGCTCGGCGATGGAAGAGTTCTTCCAGGAGCGTTCGGTGAAGCCACGCATCGCCATGGAAATGGGCAGCAACGAAGCCATCAAGCAGGCGGTCGTCGCCGGACTGGGGATCAGCTTTCTTTCCCAACACACGCTCGGACTCGAACTCAGCGCCGGGCGTCTGAGCATCCTCAGAGTCGAGGGAACACCGGTGATGCGCCGCTGGCACATCGTCCGCCACAAGAGCAAGCATCTGACGCCGGCGCTGGCTGCTTTCTGGGACTTCGTGCTGGAATTCGCGCCACCCTACCTGCGCAAGTTGGTCTGACGGCGCGCTCGACACGATGATCGACGGGATGCGCGGCGGCGACGCCTGCGACCGGCTAGGCGCTAGCCGCTACGTGCATCGGCGAAGCCGGTGCGAGCGGTTGCCGGCATGGGCAGGCGCGACGGCTGCAGGCGCCGCAACGGGAAAACGATCCGCGCAACACAGCCGCACACCGCTTCATCACTCGCGCCGCCGGTCTTCGGACGCAGGCTGGCCGCGGCGTGATGCACCTCGGCAATCTCGCGAACGATGGCCAGGCCAAGGCCGCTGCCTTCGCCATCGCCACCATCGGCCCGGTAGAAGCGGTCGAAAACCTTGTGCGAATCGTCGTCGGAAATACCGCTGCCACTGTCCTCGATTTCGAGGAGTGCGAAATCGCCCTGCGCGAAGACCCGCGCCGTGACCCGCCCGTCGGCGGGGGTATAGCGCAGCGCATTGTCCAGCAGATTGTTGATCATCTCGCGCAAGAGAAAGGCGTTGCCGACGATCGGCACCGCACCGGCCGGCTCGTAGCCAAGATCGATACGCTTGTCGAGCGCCTGCACGACCCAGGTTTCAACGATTTCGCGCAGCAATGGCTCAAGGTCGAGCGGCAGCAGCGTCTGCTGCGAGTGACCGCTCGCTTCGGCGCGCGCCAGCGCCAGCAACTGGTCGACCAGGTGCGAAGCACGGTCGACGCCGGTGAGAATCTGGCTCAGCGCGTGCCGCAGCTCGCCCGGATCACGCTCGCCCATGGCCAGCTGCGCTTGCGTCTTCAGGCCGGTCAGCGGCGTGCGCATCTGGTGCGCGGCGTTGGCAATGAAACGGCGCTGTGCGTCGACGTTATTCTGCATTCGCGCCAGCATCGAATTGAACGCGTCGGTCAGCGGACGCAGCTCCTCGGGAACGCGGCTCAACGAAATGGGCGAGAGATCCGCTTCCCGACGCGCTTCGATGCGCCTGCGCAAACGGGTCAGAGGGCGCAAGCCCTGCGACAGCCCGAACCACACAAGCACCACCGCCAGGGGGATGATCACGAACTGCGGCAGGATCACGCTGGCGATGATCTTGTTCGCCAGCTGCGAGCGCTTTTCCATCGTTTCGCCGACTTCGATCAGCACCCGCGGCGGCGTCGATTCGGCGCCGGCGAACAGCGTCATGTAGGCCACGCGCAAGGTCTGGCCGCCAAACTCGTCATCGCGAAAACGAACCTCGCCGGGCTCCTTGTTCGCCAGACTGATGGGCAAGGCTGGTACGGGCAGTTCGGCATCGCCGACGAGCAGCTTGCCGTCACCATCGAGCAAATGGAAATAGACGTTGTCGATCTCGTCGGAACGTAGAAAAAGCTGCGCCACACCAGGCATCGCCAGCTGCGCACGCCCGTCGTCGAAAGTGATCTGCCGAGAGATCGCCGTCACATGCTCGCGCAGCGACTGATCGTAGGGAAAACTGGCGACACTGTTGGCGAAGTAGTGGGTGAAGGCGATGCTGATCGGCCACACAAAGAGCAGGGGTGCCAGCATCCAGTCCAGGATCTCGCCGAACAGCGAGCGCTGAACGTCAGGGTCGCGTTTCTTCCGCAGGTTTCTCAAGGTAGTATCCGAGGCCACGTACGGTCGTGATATTGACACCTGTCGCTTCGAGCTTCTTGCGCAAGCGATGGATATAGACCTCAATCGCGTTGTGGCTCACTTCCTCTCCCCAGCCACAGAGATGATCGACCAGTTGGTCCTTGCTGACCAGCCGCTTGGCGCGCGACAGGAGAATCTCCAGCAAACCGAGCTCGCGCGCGGACAGGTCAAGCATCTCGCCGTTGACCATCGCGCAGCGGTCGGTCTGGTCAAAGGTCAGCAAACCACAGTGGATGAGCCGCGCAGTCCCTGACGAGCGACGGCTAAGCGCGCGCACGCGGGCCTCGAGTTCGGGCAGCTCGAAGGGCTTGGCCATGTAGTCGTCGGCCCCCAGATCAAGCCCTTTGACGCGGTCATCGATGCCGTCCAGCGCGGTCAGGATCAACACCGGGGTGCTCGATTGGCGAGCGCGCAAGCGCCGCAGCACGTCCAGGCCGGGCAGCTTTGGCAGGCCCAGATCGAGAATCACCAGATCGTAGACGTTGGTCATCAAGGCCGTATCGGCGTCGAGTCCCGTATAGGCGCAGTCGACGGCGTAGCCCGCCTTGCGCAGCGAGCGGCAAAGGCCATCGGCAATGATTCTGTCGTCTTCAGCAAGAAGAATGCGCATCGCTCTCGGTTCTTGGCCGGGCGCACGTAAGCTGCCTGTAAGCCCCCGCCTTTAGGCTACGCACGCTGTTCTCCATTTCATGGTCTGGAAGTTCTGGCTATCGCCGGAACTTGGGGAGTAACCGACGATGCGACGATGCGCCGGGTACTCCCCGCCATTTTTTCGCGGGCCTCGCCGCAGCACCGCGGCCACCGTCGTCGCTCACACGGTCGGTCGCGGGGTCCGTTGCGGCCCTGCTATCCATGCGAGTGTAACAAAAAACCTTCCGCTGTCGTCGCACACTACGTTCCGAGAGCCCGGCCGGAGGCTTGGCGGATCGCCGCCCGGCAACTCAATCTGGCCCGTGGGCGCGCGTCCCCTTGAGCCAGGTCTCTGCCAGGCGCACCCAGTAGCTGATGCCGAGCGCCAGGATTTCGTCGTTGAAGTCGTAGTGGGGATTGTGCAGGGTGCAGCCACCACCCCCTGGCCCGTTGCCCAGCCAGACATAACAACCCGGCTTCTCGGCCAGCATGTAGGCGAAGTCTTCGGCGCCCATCGACGGCAGTTCGTCCACGCGCAGCTTGTCGACGCCGAGCAAGTCCCTCGCCACGCGGCGACAGACCTCGCTTTCCGCCACGCTATTGACGGTTGCCGGATAGCGATGATCGAAGCGCACCGAAATTTGCGCACCGAAAGCGCTGCCGATGCCGCTGCACAGACGCTCGACCGCACGCTCGACCAGTGCCTGCGTGTCGCCATTGAAGCTGCGGATCGTGCCGCGCAGGACGGCGTCGTCGGGAATGATGTTCCACGCTTCACCGCCGTGCATCTGGGTGACGCTGACGACGGCCGACTCGCAGGGGTGGACGTTGCGCGCCACGACGGTCTGCAGGGCCAGCACCAGCTGACTGCTGACGACCAGGGTATCGACCCCCTGATGCGGCATCGCCGCGTGACAACCCTGGCCGCGCACCCAGATCTCGAAGGCGCAGGTCCCGGCCATCACCGGCCCCGGCATCACCGCCATTTCGCCAACCGGGATCCCGGGCCAGTTGTGCAGACCAAATACGGCGTCCATCGGAAACTTCTCGAACAGGCCGTCGGCCATCATCACCGCTGCCCCGCCCTCGGACTCCTCGGCCGGCTGAAAAATAAAATGCACGCTGCCATCGAGATCGAGCGTGTCCACGTGTTCGGCCATGTAGCGCGCGGCACCGAGCAGCATCGCCGTATGACCGTCGTGACCACAGGCGTGCATCAGCCCCTCGCTGGTCGAGCGGTGGGAAAAGTCGTTCTTCTCCCGCAACGGCAAGGCATCCATGTCGGCGCGCAAGCCAATTGCCCGCGCGCTGCTGCCTTTGCGCAGGCTGGCAACGATGCCCGTCGCCGCCAGGCCGCGATGCACCGCCAGCCCGTAGCTGCTCAACTCGCGCGCCACCAGCTCGGCAGTACGCAGTTCCTTGAAAGCAAGCTCCGGGTGGGCGTGGATGTCGCGCCGAATGGCCGCCATCTCGCCGAGAAAAGAGATATCAAGAAGAGTCATGAGCCTGACCTGACAAATTGGAGCATTCAGTGTATGCCAGAGCGACTTGCTCGTGGCGGCGCGCACCGCTATCCTTGCTCACATGCATCTCGTTCTCATTAGCGGCCTTTCCGGTTCCGGAAAATCAATCGCCCTCAAAGTACTGGAGGACGCCGACTACTATTGTGTGGACAACCTGCCCTCGCAGTTGTTGCCGCAGCTGGTCGAACAACTGGATCAGCAGGGCTATCACAAGGTCGGCGTCGTCATCGACAGCCGCGGCGGCGACAGCGTCGCCAAGCTGCCACCGCAACTCGACGCACTGCGCGCCAGGAATCTCGAACTGCAGCTACTGTTCCTTGACGCGCAGGACGACACGCTGGTCAAGCGCTACTCCGAAACGCGGCGCCGGCATCCACTGGCCAGCGATCGACTGACGCTCACCGAAGCGATCGCCGAAGAACGTGTACACCTGGCCGGCCTGTCCGCCATCGCGCACCACATGGACACCAGCGTCCTCAAACCCAGCTCGCTGCGCGAGTGGGTGCGCCAGTTCGTAGCCAGCGCCGACCTCGACGAAGCCAGCCATGGACTGGCACTCCTGTTCGAATCCTTCGGTTTCAAGAATGGCATTCCGCTCGATGCCGACCTGGTCTTCGACGTCCGCTGCCTGCCCAATCCCTACTACGAAATCAGTCTGCGCGCCTTGACCGGCCGTGACGTGCCGGTCATCTCCTTTCTCGAAGCGGAACCCGAAGTCCTGCGCATGCGCAAGGACATCGCTGGCTTCGTTCGCGCCTGGCTGCCTGCGTACATCCGCGACAGTCGCAATTACCTGACCGTGGCCATCGGTTGCACCGGCGGCCAACACCGCTCGGTCTACCTCGCGGAACGTCTCGGCCGCGAGTTCCGCAGCAGTGCCCGGGTGCTGGTTCGTCACCGCGAATTGCCGCCGCCGCCGATGGCCGCTCTCGACATCCCGTAATGCACTGGCTCGGGCTGTTCAAGCCCGGTGACTGGCTGATCGTGGCACTGGGTCTGGCCTTCTGTGCAGTCGCGTTCCCGCTCGCCTGGCAGGCAGGCATTGCTGAAAAAGCCATCGTCCGGCGCGGCGGGGAGATCTTCTCGGAGCTCGCCCTCGCACGCAATCGCCGCATCGAAGTCCCCGGGCCGCTGGGCGTGACCACGGTGGTGGTCGACCAAGGGCGCGTACGCGTCGCTGCCGATCCTGGCCTACGTCAGTACTGCGTGCGCCAGGGCTGGCTGTCGCGCCCCGGCGAGATCGCCATCTGCGCTCCCAATCAGGTCAGCGTCGAGGTGCGGGGAAGCAAGCAGACTTACGATTCGCTCGCTTACTGAATCCGGCCCGGCAAGAGCGCCCGTTCGTGACGGAAGCCCTCCTTTAACAGCCAGGAATCCGCGTTATAATGGCAAGACTAATCCGAGGGGCGCTGCAGGGCTGTCACTAGACAGTTTCAGGCTCGGATTTCTCAAACGGCGCTCATCCAACCAACCCATGCCGGACATGGGAAGCGGGATGGGCCCAGGCTGAAGTCCTTCAGTGGGCACGCGACGGCTGACTGTCCCGGCAAAGTTCTGAAGGAGCCACCTGTGCTGAACGCTTTTAGCAAGACCCAAGACTACGTGATTGCCGACCTCGGCCTCGCCGACTGGGGCCGCAAGGAAATGCGCATCGCCGAAACCGAAATGCCGGGCCTGATGGCGATTCGCGAAGAATTTGCCGCTGCCAAGACCCTGCAGGGCGCGCGCATCACCGGTTCGCTGCACATGACGATCCAGACTGCCGTGCTGATCGAGACGCTGACCGCGCTCGGCGCCGAGGTGCGCTGGGCGTCATGCAACATCTTCTCGACCCAGGACCATGCCGCCGCGGCCATCGCCGCAGCGGGCGTGCCGGTATTCGCCGTCAAGGGCGAATCCTTGAGCGACTACTGGGACTACACGCACCGCATCTTCGAGTGGCCCGACGGCGGCTTCAGCAACATGATCCTCGACGATGGCGGCGACGCGACGCTGCTCCTGCACCTCGGTGCCAGAGCCGAGAAGGATCCCTCGGTGCTCGCCAAGCCGACTTCGGAAGAGGAGACCATCCTCTTCGCGGCGATCAAGGCCAAACTGGCCAGCGATCCGGGCTGGTACTCGGTGCGCCTGGCGGCGGTCAAGGGCGTCACCGAGGAAACCACCACCGGTGTGCATCGCCTTTACCAGATGCACGCCAAGGGCGAACTGCGCTTCCCGGCAATCAATGTCAATGATTCGGTCACCAAGTCGAAGTTCGACAACCTCTATGGCTGTCGCGAATCGCTGGTCGACGGCATCAAGCGGGCGACCGACGTGATGATCGCCGGCAAGATCGCCCTGATTGCCGGCTACGGCGACGTCGGCAAGGGCTCGGCGCAGGCCATGCGCGCCCTCTCGGCGCAGGTCTGGGTCACCGAGGTCGACCCGATCTGCGC
>LBIU01000232.1 GCA_000987445.1 Candidatus Accumulibacter adiacens
CTTGCCGAGCCTGGGCAGAGCAGCGCTTTGCCGACCGCGGTCTGGCCCACACAGCCGACGCCGGTCATGAAGGGATAGGGAGGGAAAAGCGGCAGGCACACTTTTCTCTGTGCTTCAGAGCTTCCGGTGCCGCTCGATCAGATCGTGCGCCAGCTGGATCTCCTTGGCCTTTTCGCTGGCCAGCGCGATCATGTCTTCCGGCAGGCCTTGTCCGATCAACTTGTCGGGATGGTACTGGCTGATCAGTTTGCGATAGGCGCGCTTGATTTCCTGGTCGGTATTGTCTTTCGTCACGCCGAGCGCCTTGTAGGCGTCATCCAGTGCGGCTTCCGTACTGGGCTGCCCGGCAGCGAAGTGGGATTGATTGAGCACCATGTCGATCAATTGCTTGAACGTGCTCTGATCAAAGCCAAGACGGCCGGCGATATCGGCAAGCACCGCCTCTTCGGCCGGATGAATCGCTCCGTTGGCGGTCGCCATCGAGATCAGATACACCAGCAAGACCTGCTTCAGATGCCGGGTGTGGCCACAAATCGACATGAACCGGGCGTAAGTGGACTCGATGGTGAACGCCGGGTCGGCGCCCCGTTTGAACAGGGCAATCGCCTGAATGCGATGCGCCGGGGTCATGCCCAGTTTCTGCATCAACAGCTCGACATGCGCGATCTCAGCTTGCGAGACTTGACCATCCGCCTTGGCCACCTTGCCCATCGAGATGAACATCGTCTCGAGGAACACGCCCTGACGAAGCGCATTCTGCAGCGGGTTGATGCCGCCCGCACCATAGGCGCGCGCGCGATCGATGATCGACCCCAGAAAAAGACCGAGAAGCGCTCCGAAGAAGCCGAAAAAGTAGAACCCTGCAAAGACACCGATTAGCTTAAACAAAGCGACTCCAGATAGCATTCAAGAAGACGATGGCGGGTGATCACCCACAGGAACAGCCTGCCATCGCCCGCTTCATCGGTCGATATCCAGCTGTCGGCAAACCGTTGAGATTAGAGATGGCGGGGTCACATGCGATAGCGGAGCAGGTCTCT
>LBIU01000023.1 GCA_000987445.1 Candidatus Accumulibacter adiacens
CACTCGGTGATCCCGCTCAGCAATCCGAAAAGACACCCCGCCGGCGCCGTGCGGCCGTTCGGAGATCGTCCTCGACGCCACGGCGAAACCGTTTCATCCGCTCCGGCCCGATGCCGACCATGATCGACGGCCCGACGGCGAGCGCCGCCATCATGCGCAGAGTCATCGCCCTGATGCTGCCACCGGAGACGGCCTCGGCCTGTTGGGCAAAGGCCATCACCCAGAGAAAGGAAGCGCGGCGGACGGCTCGACGGGTGGCGGTGGCGGTGGCGCGTCTTGGTCATCGGCTGAAAAAGGGGACGAGGTGGCAGAGCAGACTTGATATGGGACCAAATCATGCCGCAGATCGCCGGGCACGGCAAGCTGTCGGCATGAAACAGGCGGCAGTGGCAAGACAGACCCCTGCGCCGGAAAAAAGCACGACCGCCGCCAAGATGGATGCTCAAGTCATGTCGGCCAGAGGGCAAGCGCGCGGCGACCGTCAGCCACTGCGCCGCAAGCTCCCTCGCCGGCATCCCGGGACCGGCGATCAGGCGGGCAGACTCATGACTTCCGGAAATGCCGCTGCGCCTCGGCCTGGCTGGCGAAGAGATGCGCCGGCAGCTGCCGCTTCTCGAGTTCCTCGGCAAGCTTCATGCGCAGGAAGGTGCTCGAGGTATAGCGAGTGACGTCATGGTAATGGCGATCCATCAAGCCCTTGACCATGCCGACATAGTCGTCGACCAGCTCCGGCACGATCGAGAAGCGGTCATAGTTCACGATCGCATTGACCTTTTGGCCGATCGGCGACAGCGCGCTCTCGACGGCTTGCCGGATTTCGGCGATTTCGGCCGCGCTGCGCACGCTGAGGCCGAAAAAATCGATGAAAAACAGATTCTTGTCTTTGTCATAAAAGAGGCGCTCGCTCATCGGCATGGCGAGCAGTTGCTCGCGGATCCTCATCGGCTCGTCAACGAAGATGCGCGCGTCCATCAGCGCCGGCACGCCGTGCATTACCGGCGTGAAGTCCATGCGCTCAAGGATGTCCTTCTGCAGGTCGACCCCCGGCGCGATCTCGACGAGTTCGAGCCCTTCGGCACAGAGGCGGAAGACGCAACGCTCGGTGACGTAGAGCACGGTCTTGTCCCACTTGACCGCCTGCTCGCCGCTGAAGGTGCGATGCTCGACGGCGTCGACGAACTTCCTCGCCTTGCCGTCCTCGACAATGCGCAGCTCGCCGTCCTCGACCGCCAGCTGCAGCTTGCCGGCGGTAAAGGTGCCGACGAAGACCACTTTCTTGGCGTTTTGCGAGATGTCGATAAAACCACCGGCGCCAGCCAGGCGCGGGCCGAACTTGGAGACGTTCAGATTGCCTTCCCGGTCGGCCTGTGCCAGGCCGAGGAAAGCGATGTCGAGGCCTCCGCCATCGTAGAAGTCGAACTGGCTGGGCTGATCGATGATCGCCTGCGCGTTGATCGCCGCACCGAAGCTGAGCCCACCGGCGGGGACGCCACCGATCACGCCTGGCTCGGCGGTCAGCGTCAGGAGGTCGATGATCTGTTCCTCGGCGGCGATATTGGCGACGCCCTCCGGCATCCCGATGCCCAGATTCACCACCGCGTTGGCGCGCAGTTCGAGTGCCGCGCGGCGAGCAATGATCTTGCGCTCGCTCATCGGCATGGCCTCGATTGCCGACATCGGTACCTTGATCTCGCCGGCGAAGGCCGGGCTGTACTGCTCGATGAAGGTCTGCATGTGGTACTCGGGCTTTTCGGCGACCACCACGCAGTCGACCAGAATGCCGGGAATCTTCACCTGGCGGGGATTCAGCGTGCCGCGCTCGGCAATTCGCTCGACCTGTACGATGACTATTCCGCCCGAGTTTTTGGCAGCCATGGCAATCGCCTGCGCCTCGAGCGTCAGCGCCTCGCGTTCCATGCTGACATTGCCGTCGGGGTCGGCGGTGGTGCCGCGGACAATTCCGACATGAATCGGGAAGCACTTGTAGAAGAGGTATTCCTCACCGTCGATTTCCATCAGGCGAACGATGTCGACGGTCGTCTTCTCGTTCAGCTTGCCGCCACCGAAACGCGGGTCGACAAAAGTGCCGAGGCCGACCCGGGTGATCGTTCCCGGCTTGCCTGCCGCGATATCTCGGAACATGTGCGTGATCACACCCTGCGGCAGGTTATAGGCCTCGATGCGATTGGACACTGCAAACTGCTGCACTTTGGGAACCAGCCCCCAGTGACCGCCGACGACGCGCTTGAGCAGGCCCTCGTGGCCGAAGTGATTGAGCCCGCGCTCCTTGCCGTCGCCCTGCCCAGCCGCATAGAAGAGCGTCAGGTCGCGCGGGCTGCCGAGGCCAGAGGCGTCGGTAGCGGCCGCCTCGAGAAAACGCTGCTCCAGCGCGACGGCGATGTTCTCCGCAAAACCGATGCCGACGAAGCCGCCGGTGGCGATGGTATCGCCGTCTTTGATCAGACGAACCGCGGCGAGAGCCGAAACGACCTTGCCGGTATCGGCGGCCCGCAGCGAGGCGGCCATGGGGTGACGGGCAAGCGACATGATCTGGCTCCTGATTAAAAGGGGTTCGGCCGACGGGCAGACGCGGCCTCTAACGGGGTTCCACGACGCGGGCAGCGGGCGCGCCGCGCGTCAGTTCACCCATATCGGCTGGGTGAAGGGGCGCCGCATCTCGTCGGGAATCGGCTCGATCTTCAGGCGATTGTATCGGTCGGCAATGCGCTGGTAGGTCCCGTCGGCTTTCACCTCCTCGAGCGCCTTTTCCCACTTCGCCACTTCCGCGTCGGGCAGGTCTTTCGATCCGGCGAGGTAAATCTCGCTCCGGCGAACGATCTCGCCGAAATTGAGCGCCTCAAGATTTCCACCGACCTCGTGCATGCCGTAGATGACCATCAGCCGCGGCGCCAGCCAGGCGTCGATGCGGCGCTGCTGCATCAGGCGTGCGTTCATCCACTCCTCGTGATGGGGCCGGATACGCTTGAAGCCGCGCTCCTCGAGCAGCGCTTCGGCGCCGGAATTGCTGAGCACACCGGTCGGGCGATCCTTGACCTTGTCGAGCGATGACACGTCGACGCCGGCGCCGCCGACGACGACCAGGTCGTCGGTGTAGAGCCGTGCCAGCCAACGGTACTTGTCCTCCCGTTCGGGACTACGGGTCAGCGCAAGGATGCCGATGTTCGGCTGCGTCTGGGCAATACGTTGCGCCGCATCCCAGGGCATGAACTCGATGAGCCCGGTGTGGCCGACACGCTTGGCCATCTCGGTCACCAGCTCATAAACGAATCCCTGCTTGACGCCAGGCGTGTCGCCGACGCTTACTGGCGGAATCTGGAAAGTGTAGGGCGGCAGCTCCGCAGCCAGCAGACGCAGCTCGTCCGCCCGTTCCCCTGCCCCCAGATGCGGTGCCCAGGACAGCAGCGCGGCGAGGAAAGCGATCAGGATACGCACGGTCTTGCTCCTCAGAAAGTGCCGAACATGCCGTTGAGAGCGATCACCACAAACAACGCCGCCAACGGGAAGACGACCGAGACCATGAAGATGTCGAAGTACGACTTCTGGTGATTCATCTGGCATATAGCGAGCAAGGTAATCACCGCGCCGCTGTGTGGCAGCGCGTCGAGACCTCCTGAAGCGAGTGTCGCAACGCGATGGAGGATCTGCGGGCTGACGCCCGCCGCCTGCGCCAGGTCGAAGTAGGTCTGGCCAACGGCCTGCAGCGCGATGCTCATGCCCCCGGACGACGATCCGGTGATCCCGGCAAGGACGTTGACCACCACCGCCAGGCCGATGACCGGGTTGTCGGTCAAGGCCATCAGCCAATCGCGGATGATCAGGAACGACGCCAGACTGGCAATCACCGCGCCATAGGCGACCTCGGAACCGACGTTGAGAATCGGCAACATCGACCCAAGCGCGCCATCGGTCACGGACTTTTGAACGCTCCTGAAACGCTTCCAGGTCAGGCCGATCAGCACGACACAGGCAATCAGCATCGCCAGAATGATCGACCAGATGCCGCCGACCGCCGATACCGTCGTCTTGCCGTACTTGGGCAGCGCCAGATAGTCGGTGTCCATTGACGGCACGATGTACTTGCTGAACACGAAGTTGAGCACCAGCACCAGCAGAACCGGTGTGATCGCCACCGCAAACGAAGGCATGTTTCCCGCCGCGGCCGGCTCCGGGCCGGTCGCCGCCGTCTCGTGCGGGTAATCGCCGTAGCCTTCGCCGGCATTGCGCGCACGCCGCGCACGAATCATCAGCCAGGCGCTACCGCAACCGAACATCACCAGCGCGGCGACGATGCCCAGCCCCGGTGCAGCGAAGGTGTCGGTGTGAAAGTAGGGAATCGGGATGGCGTTCTGGATCGCTGGCGAACCCGGCAGCGCCGTCATCGTGAAGGTAAAGGAGCCAAGCGCGATGGCCGCCGGGATCAGTCGTTTCGGCAGGTTTCCCTCGCGGAACATCTGCATGGCGACCGGAAACACGGCGAAGGCGACGACGAACAACGACACCCCACCGTAGGTGAGAACACCGCAGGCAAGGATGATGGCGATGATCGCGCGCTCCTTGCCGGTCCACTCGACGATCCTGTGGGCGATGGTCTGCGCGCAGCCCGAGTCGTCCATCAGCTTGCCGAAGACGGCGCCCAACAGGAACAGCGGGAAGAACTTGATCAGATAGTTGCCCAGTGCGGGCATGAAGACCTGTGTGTAGGTCGCGATGACAGGCGCGTCAAGCCCACCGAAGAGCAGCCCGACCATGGCGCAGATCGGCGCGATGACGATGACGTTCCAGCCACGATAGGCAAGACCGATCAGCAGCGCCAGCGATAATACAATCCCCAGAATACCGAACATTGGCAGCCCCTCCAGTTAATCAGACAGGAAACCACATCCCTCAGCACTGCGCGGCAGAGTATCTGCCCTTCCGCGCGAACAGTCAAACGGAATGCAGCCTCGGCTTCGCCATCGACTGCTGCCCTCTTCGCATTTTCAATGAAGGCAGCGATCACCGCCAGCCTGCCGTGATCCCGGTGGGTGGCCCCCATCCGAAACAGGTGAGGCGAACGTCCGGCAACGCCCGCCGATTTCGTTTCCGCCCCCCCTGGCGACCCATTGGGTTGCCGGCGTGAGATCAGAACGGCATCTCCGGAATCAGCGGACCAAGGTCGTCCAGCCGCCCGGCGTCGCGCACCAGTCGGGCAGCGCTCCTGGCATCGAAAGCGAGCAGCCGTTCGACGACATTTTCAAGCTGCTCGGTCTGCCCGGCGTGGTGACACGCCATTCCCCACAGATAGTAGGCCTCGCCATGCATCGGTTGCAGCTCGACCGAGCGCGCGAAGGCCGCGGCGGCTGCCGCATGTTCGCCGAGACGCGCGTGCGCCAGACCCATCCCGTAGCAGGCGCGGTCGAGCGCCGGTTTACGGCGAAGCGCCTCGGAAAACGCGCGGATCGCCGCGCGCGGTCGACCAGCCTGCTCGAGGACGAAGCCGTGGTTGAAATGCGTATCGGCATCGTCGGGGGCCAGACGCAGGCATTCGACGAACCATCGTTCAGCCACCTCATGGCGTTTCATCTCGGCAGCAATACACGCCAGATGGCGTGCCGACCGCAGATCGTCAGGCTGCAAACGATGGACGATGAGATACTCGGCAAACGCCTTTTCGTCGTGCCCCAGGAAGCGCCACAGCCAAGCCCGGGCATAATGTCGTCGATACTCGAAATTCATCCAGACAGGCCACCGCGCCAAGGCCGAGAAGATAACGCAAAGATACCATGAGCACTGCCGACCTGTTCATCGTCTCTCTCCTACGCACGCTCGTCGAAGTCGCCCTGCTCTCGCTGCTCGGACAGGGGGCGGTCGGCCTGCTGTCCGGCGCCAGACGGGCGGGCAATCCGATCTATCGGCTTTTCCAGGTCGTCACCCGCCCGGTGATCGTCCTGACCCGCCGGCTGCTGCCGAAAGCGATCCTCGACCGGCACGTCCCCGTCGTCGCCTT
>LBIU01000024.1 GCA_000987445.1 Candidatus Accumulibacter adiacens
ATCGCCGACCTGCAGAATTTCGTGCGCCGCTTTTCGGCCAATGCCTCCAAGGCCAAGCAGGCAACCTCGCGCGTCAAGCTGATCGAAAAGCTCAAGCCGGAAGACGTCAAGCCCTCGTCGCGCCAGTACCCCTGGATCCGCTTCGAATACGACGAGCGCGAGAAGCTCCACCGTCAGGCCGTCGAAATAGATAACCTGGCATTCGCCTATCCGGGAAGCGATCAAGCGATCTTCGACAAATTCACCCTGACCCTCAACGGTGGCGATCGACTGGCGATCATTGGCGAAAACGGCGTCGGCAAGACGACGCTGCTGAAGCTGCTGATGGGCGAGTTGCAGCCACAACGCGGCAGCATCAAGTGGGCAGAAAAGGCACGCCTGGGCTACTACGCCCAGGACCATGCCAAGGATTTCGACAGCGACGTCAACCTGACCGACTGGATCGCCGGCTACGCGCGCGCCAACGCGTCCGAAGGCGACGACCTCGAAACGCTGATCCGCGGCACCCTCGGACGCCTGCTGTTCTCGGGAAACGAAGTCGGCAAGCCGGTAAGGGTCATCTCCGGGGGCGAGCAGGGACGGATGATTTTCGGCAAGCTGATGCTCATGAAGCCGAACGTGCTGGTCATGGACGAACCGACCAACCACCTCGACATGGAGTCCATCGAGTCCCTCAACACGGCGCTGGAAAAGTTCAAGGGCACCCTGGCCTTCGTCTCGCACGACCGCGAGTTCGTGTCGTCGCTGGCCACCCGCATCCTGGAGATCCGCCTCGACGGCACGCTGGTCAATTACCTGGGCACCTACGAAGAGTACCTCGACAGCCAGGGTCTGGCCTGAGGCAACAGCGACACGGGCCACTCGGCGGCCCGGAATAAGGCGGTGGAATTGACCGTGCCGGCGACCGCCCTGCTTCCCTACTTGCCGGCGGCTGCGGCGGCTTCCGCCGCTTTCCGGGCTTCTCGCGCGGCGTCCTGCCGAGCCCGCTTCTCGAGTTTGGCTTGCCGCTTGGCCTGTTCAGCGGCCGTCTTCTGGCGCCCCTCCTCGGCTTTCCTCGCCTTGTCGGCCAGCTTTGCCTCGCGCTCGGCGCGCTTGGCCGCCTGCTCGGCGCGGTAGCGCTGAGCGCTCTCTTGTTCCCCGGCCTGGCGCGCAAGGTTGTCGGCAGCGCGCTGCGCTTCCTTGGCCTCAAGGTCCTGCCGCCGCGCCGCACGTTCGAAATCGATCGCCGGCTGATCAAGCTTGCGCGCCGCGACCATCGAGGCGGAGTAGCGTTTCTTGGCCGCCACCAGACAATCGCTCATCAGGAACTTGTCGTAGCAGCCATTCTGTTCGGCCCGATAGCGCTCCTCGGCCTGCTCGCGCAGCGCCTCGGCTCGCTCGCGCTGGGCCACGGCCTGCTCGAGCGTCTGCGGTATGGGAACCGGCTCCGGCTCGTCGGCGCACGCCGCGCCACTGATCAACATCCCTAGGGCCAGCAAACCGCCCGCAATGCGCATGCTTTTCTCCTTCCATATCCTCAACGGCTCGGCGGGTGCCCGGACTGCTTGCGTCGCGACCACCCGCGCGCAGGCGGATGCGCCTGTTAGCCGCGTATACTATAGACGAGCCTTGTGACCAGGCGTAATCGGAGCCAATGCATGCGCGCCCTGCAGGCGATCGTTCTGCTACTGCTGACCATTGTGGCCGCTCTTGCCTCGGCCGGCGCAAACGCGCCGCTTCACCCCGCTCTTCACCCTCTGCGCCTCGCCGCCGACAGCACTTCGCTGCCCCTGCGCCCGTTCGTCGAAGTGCTCGAGGATCCCGGCGGAAAGCTCACCCTGGGCGACATCGAGCGCCCCGAGACGGCGCGCCGGTTCCGGCTGCAGGCCGGCGACGGCGATCTCAACTTTGGCTATTCGCCAACGACCTACTGGCTGCGTCTGACGCTGGCTCCGGAACTCGGGGCCGCGACGCGCTGGCTACTCGAGGTCAGCTATCCCTCGCTCGACTCCGTGACGCTTTTTTTTCGCCAGGGCGACACCCTGGTGCGCCAAGAGGCCGGCGACCAGGCACCTTTTTCCAGCCGGCCATTCGCGCACCGCAACCTCGTCTTCCCAGTCGAACTGGTGGCTGGCGCCGAACAGCAGCTCTACCTGCGCGTCGCCTCCAGCGGCAGCCTCACGATTCCTTTGACGCTATGGTCGCCGGACGCCCTGCACGCCAACGATCAGGGCGTCTATAGCCTCATGGCCACCTACTTTGGAATGTTGCTGGCACTCGGTCTCTACAACCTGCTGCTGTACTTCTCGCTCCGCGAAGCGGCGTATCTGGCCTACGTGGGCGTCGTCGTCTCGATGGCCATCGCACAGTTGTCGATGCTTGGACTGGGCAATCAGTTCCTGTGGCCCGATTGGCCGGCGTGGGCGAACCTCGCCATTCCGCTCGGCTTCTGCGCAACCGGTTTCTTTGGTGCACTATTCACGCGCCTCTTTCTCGAAACGGCAAAGACGACTCCACACTGCGACCGTTTGCTGGCCATCCTCCAGGCCTGCTTCGTGCTGGCCGGCGCGACGGCCGTTTTTTACGCCTACCGCCCGGCGGGAATGGCCACCGCGCTGCTCGGCGCAGCGTTCGCGGTGGTGGCGGTCGTGACCGCCGCGCTCTGCGCCGTTCGTCGCCAGGCCGGCGCTCGCCTGTTCCTGGCCGCCTGGAGCCTGCTGCTACTCGGCGCCGCCCTCTCGGCGCTACGCGCGCTGAATTGGTTGCCGACCAATCTGCTCACCGTCTTCGCCCTGCAAATCGGTTCGGCGCTTGAGATTCTCCTGCTTTCCTTCGCCCTGGCAGATCGCATCAACGGCGCCCGCCGTGAGATGGCGGCGGCGCAAGCGGAAACACTGCGCGCCAAAGAGGCCGCCGTGGAAACCTTGCGACAGTCGGAAAAGACGCTCGAACAACGCGTCATGCAGCGCACCCTCGAACTGGCCGAAAGCAACGAACGCCTGCGCCAAAGCGAAGCGGAACTGCGCAA
>LBIU01000233.1 GCA_000987445.1 Candidatus Accumulibacter adiacens
CCTGGCGCCGGGTCTCTGTGGTCCGTGCGGCGGCGCCATTCTTGTTTGGCAGTAAGATGCCGGCAGTTTCGGGCCTGCGCCCGCTAGGCGCAAGCGCTCGGCGAGCAAGCCATCGGGCGCTGCCTGCAGGGGCCGGCGGTGCTTTCTTTGTTCCCCTTTCCCTTTCCGCTTTCTTTCCTTTCCGAGATGAACCACAGCAGTTGTTACCATTGCGGTCAGCCCGTGCCGGCCGGCGTCGATCTTGAGGTGGGCATCGACGGCCAGTCGCGTGCCATGTGCTGTGGCGGCTGCCAGGCGGTGGCGCAGGCGATCGTCGCCAATGGGCTGGCCGATTATTACCGCAACCGTGACCAGCTGCCGAATTCGCCGCGCGAGGCGTTGCCGGCAATCCTCGACGGCCTGCAGATCTATGATCACCCGGATTTCCAGAAGAGCTTCGTGCGCGTTCTCCCGGCAGCGGGCGAAGGTGACGGGGAAGGGGCCGGTGGCAACGAACGCGAAGCGTCGCTGATCCTCGAAGGGATCACCTGCTCGGCGTGCATCTGGCTCAACGAGCAGCATCTTTCGCGACTCGCCGGGGTTACCGCGGTGGACATCAACTACGCCACCCGGCGCGCCCGCATCCGCTGGGACGAGCAGCGCATCAAGCTCTCCGACATTCTGGCGGCGATCGCCGCCATTGGCTATCACGCCCATCCCTACGATCCGGCGAAGAGCGAGGAACTGGCGGGCAAGGAGCGGCGCCGCGCGCTGTGGCGGGTGTTCGTCGCCGGCTTCGGCATGATGCAGGTGATGATGTACGCCGTGCCCCTGTATCTGGCGGGTGATGGCGAGATGACCGCTGACATCGAGTTGCTGCTGCGCTGGGCGAGTCTGTTGCTGACCACGCCGGTGGTCTTCTATTCGGCGGCACCGTTCTTTCGCAATTCCTGGCGCGATCTGCGCCTGCGCCGGGTGGGCATGGACGTGCCGGTCGCCCTCGGCATCGGGAGCGCTTTTGCGGCCAGCGTCTGGGCTACGCTGACGGCCAGCGGCGAGGTCTACTTCGACTCGGTGACGATGTTCGTTTTCTTCCTGCTCTGCGGGCGTTTCCTGGAGATGGGCGCGCGCCAACGCGCGGTCAGCGTCACCGAGGCGCTGGCCAAGCTGATGCCGGCCGTGGCTGGCCGCGTCGCTGCCTATCCGGGGAACCGTGCGGTGGAGCAGGTGATGGTCGCCGACCTGAATCCTGGCGACATCGTGCTGGTCAAGCCTGGCGAGACGATTCCCGCCGACGGGCGGGTGATCGAAGGCGAAAGCAGTTGCGACGAGGCGCTGCTCACCGGCGAAAGCGCTGCGGTGAGGAAAGCGCCTGGACTGGCGGTGATCGGTGGCGCAGTCAATGTCGAGAGCCCATTGCTGGTCGAGGTTCTGCAAGTGGGTGAGGGCACCCGTCTGTCGGCGATCGTCCGCCTGATGGAAAGGGCGGCGACCGAGAAACCGCACATCGTGGAGCTGGCCGATCGCATTGCCAGTCGTTTCATCGTCAGCTTGCTGTTCGTCGCGGCGGTGGTTGCCGTCGCCTGGTGGACTATCGACCCCGCACAGGCCTTGTGGATCACGGTCTCGGTGCTGGTCGTCACCTGCCCCTGTGCGCTGTCCCTGGCCACACCGGTGGCGCTGACCGTGGCCAGCGGGGCACTGGCCCGGGCCGGTCTGCTGGTGACCCGCAGCCATGCGGTCGAGACCCTGGCACGCGCCAGCCACTTCGTCTTCGACAAGACCGGGACGCTGACCAGCGGTCGCATGCGCTTGCTTGAAGTCCTGCCGCTGAATGAACTGGCGCCGGCGCCATGCCTGGCGCTGGCGGCGGCTCTGGAGCAGGCGTCCGAGCACCCCATCGCTGCCGCCTTGCGCGCGGCAGGCAGCGGCGAGGCACTGCCGATTGTCGACGCGCTGAGCAACGCGCCGGGGCAGGGAATCAGTGCCCGGCACGCGGGCCGGCGCCTGCGCCTCGGTCAACCCGATTACGTGCTCGCCCTGCACGGCCAGCCGCTGCCGTCGTCGGCGCAGGCCTTGCTGGCCAGCGGCGATACTGTCGTCGCTCTCGGTGACGAGAGCGGCTGGATCGCGCTGTTTCGTGTCGGCGACGAGCCGCGGCCGGAAGCGGCGGCGATGGTCGCCGCCCTGCGGGCGCAGGGGCGGCACGTGATCTTGCTCAGCGGCGACGCGGCTCCGGCGGTGCGGCGCGTGGCGCAGGCCCTGGCCATCGACGAGATGGTGGCCGGCGCGTCGCCGCAGGCGAAGCACGATTTCGTGCGCCAGTTGCAGGGCGGCGGGGCGGTGGTGGCGATGGTTGGCGACGGCGTCAATGATGCGCCGGTGCTGGCGCAGGCGCAGGTGTCGGTGGCCATGGGTGGGGGGGCACCGTTGGCGCGCACGCAGGCCGACCTGATCCTGCTCTCCGAGAACCTGGATCACCTGCGGCGTGGGGTGCTCGTCGCGCGCCGTTCGCTGGCGGTGATCCGGCAGAATCTGTTATGGTCGTTCGCCTACAACGTCGTCGCCCTGCCATTGGCCATGGGCGGTTACATCACCCCCTGGATGGCCGGTATCGGCATGTCGGGAAGTTCGCTGCTGGTTGTTCTGAATTCTATGCGGCTGCAGCAAGTCGGCGGGAGATGAGCCGGGATGGAAACGCTATACCTGCTGATTCCGATATCTGTCGTCCTGGTCTTCCTGATTGGCCTCGCCTTCTGGTGGTCGCTGCGCAATGGTCAGTTCGATGACCTCGAAGGCCCGGCCTACCGCATTCTGATGGATGACGACCGGGTCGCAAGGCCAGCGGAAAGCGACCCCGATCCCGCCTCGACCGACGCGTTGCGGCGGAAGGTCTGAGCACACCCGGGCCGCTCAATTGCCGGTGCTCTTGACGCACATCAAAACAAATACTTTTGGGGCTACGATAATTGTCAGCGTTGAAGGCGCCAATGCACTGGCATTGTGCGTTGCGGGATGGGAAGGGCTTTTTCTCTGTTGGGGTTGGGGTGCGTCTCGGCGCACCCTTTTTTTGTGTATGGGGCTTCGATGATCGGTTGGCCGCTGTTTGAGCGGTGTCAAGTTACGCCACAAGAGGTTAAAATAGCATCCGAAAAGTCAGTGCCCATGAAGAGGGTGAGGGCATCCAGGGCGGTGAGAACCGGTTTTCAGTCATCAACGAGGTGGGTCCATGTCGGAAACTCAGTCAACATACAACTACAAGGTGGTGCGGCAGTTTGCCGTAATGACCGTCATCTGGGGCATTGTCGGAATGCTGGTCGGGGTGATCATTGCCGCCCAGCTGGTCTGGCCCGATCTCAATCTGGGCTTTCTGCATTTCGGTCGCCTGCGTCCGCTGCATACCAACGCGGTGATCTTCGCCTTTGGCGGCAGCGCGCTATTCGCCACCTCGTATTACGTCGTGCAACGGACCTGCCACACGCGGATCTTCTCGGACGGGCTGGCTGCTTTCACGTTCTGGGGCTGGCAAGCGGTGATCGTTCTGGCGGCCATCACGCTGCCGCTGGGGATGACCCAGGGCAAGGAGTATGCCGAACTCGAGTGGCCGATCGACATCCTGATCGCCGTGGTCTGGGTTTCCTATGCCGTGGTGTTCTTCGGCACCATCGCCAAGCGCAAGGTGACCCATATCTACGTGGCCAACTGGTTCTACGGGGGTTTCATCCTCGCCGTTGCGCTGCTGCACATTGTCAATAGCGCCGCCATCCCGGTTTCCCTGACCAAGTCCTACTCGGCCTACGCCGGCGTGCAGGACGCGATGGTGCAGTGGTGGTATGGCCATAACGCGGTCGGCTTCTTCCTGACCGCCGGCTTCCTCGGCATGATGTACTACTTCGTGCCCAAGCAGGCCGGTCGCCCGGTGTACTCCTACCGCCTGTCGGTGGTGCACTTCTGGGCGCTGATCTTCACCTACATGTGGGCCGGTCCGCACCACCTGCACTACACCGCGCTTCCTGACTGGACGCAGTCGGTGGGCATGGTCTTTTCGCTGATTCTGCTGGCACCTTCCTGGGGCGGCATGATCAATGGCGTGATGACCCTTTCCGGGGCTTGGCACAAGCTGCGCGATGACCCGATCCTCAAGTTCCTGATCACCTCGCTGTCCTTCTACGGCATGTCGACCTTCGAAGGCCCAATGATGGCCATCAAGACTGTCAATGCGCTGTCCCACTACACCGACTGGACTGTCGGGCACGTGCACTCCGGCGCACTTGGCTGGGTGGCGATGATCTCGATCGGCTCGATGTACTACCTGTTGCCACGTCTGTACGGCAAGCCGGAGATGTTCAGCGTCAAACTGATCACTGTGCATTTCTGGGTGGCAACGATCGGCGTCGTGCTCTACATCGCCTCGATGTGGATTGCCGGGGTCATGCAGGGCCTGATGTGGCGTGCGGTCAACGCGGACGGGACGCTGACCTACAGCTTTGTTGAATCGGTCAAGGCCTCGTATCCATTCTGGGCGATCCGCTTCGTCGGTGGCGTTCTCTTCCTTTCCGGCATGCTGATCATGGCCTACAACATGGTCAAGACGATGGCTGGCGGGCGCACGGTGGACGATGCGCTGGTCCTGCAACCGGCTGCACAGCACGCCTAAGAGAGGAATGAAATGAAACTTACGCATGACAGTATTGAACGCAATGTCTGGCTGATGGTGGTGCTGACCATTCTGGTGGTCAGCGTCGGTGGCCTGGTCGAAATCGTACCCCTGTACTTTCAGAAGTCGACCACCGAGCCGGTGGCCGGGCTGAAGCCCTACAGTCCGCTACGCCTCACCGGGCGCGACGTCTACATTCGCGAAGGCTGCTTCCTTTGTCACTCGCAGATGATTCGTCCCTTCCGGGCGGAAACCGAGCGCTATGGCCACTATTCGGTCGCCGGCGAGTTTGTCTACGACCACCCGTTCCAGTGGGGATCAAAGCGCACTGGCCCGGATCTGGCGCGGGTTGGCGGGCGTTATTCGGACGAGTGGCATCGCGCGCACCTGATCAATCCGCGTGACCTGGTTCCCGAGTCGAACATGCCTGCTTTCGCTTTCCTGGAGGGCAATCCTGCCGATGCGGCGCAGATCGAGACCAAGATGCGCGCACTGCGCAAGGTCGGCGTGCCCTACACCGATGAGGAAATTGCCGGCGCCAAGGCGGAACTGGAAGGCAAGACCGAGATCGACGCCGTCATCGCCTATCTGCAGGGAATGGGTCTCGAACTGAAGAGCGTGAAGTAAGCTCATGGATATCAATGACCTACGAGTTGTTGTCACCGTCGTTTCGTTGCTGACCTTCCTTGGCATCGTGTGGTGGGCGTACGGCGTGAAAAGCAACAAGAAGCGCTTCGAGGAAGCGGCGATGCTGCCGTTCCTCGATGAGGAGGCGGATTGGGCCGAGCTCGGCCTGGATCGCAACGGAAAAAGGAAAGCATCATGAACGACTTTGTGAATCAGTTCTGGAACTGGTACGTCATTCTCCTGACGGCGATCAGCATCATTGCCTGTAGCGTCGTGCTCTGGTCGCAGAACATTACCCCGGTCAACAGCGGCAATGCGGCGACCACCGGTCACGTCTGGGACGAGACCCTCGAGGAGTACAATAACCCGCTGCCGAAATGGTGGATGTGGTTGTTCCACATTACGGTGGTCTTTTCGCTGGTGTACTGCGTTCTCTATCCGACGCTTGGCGGTCTTCAGGGCGTATTGGGGTGGTCCTCCGACGGGCAGTACGCGAAGGAAGTGGCCAAGGTCGATGCCGAGACCAAGCCGCTGTACGACAAGTACCTGGCAATGGATCTGCCGGCGCTGGCTGCCGACAAGGAAGGCGTCGAAACCGGCAAGCGCCTGTACCTGACCTATTGCATGCAGTGTCATGGCGCCGACGCGCGCGGTGGGAAGGGCTTCCCGAATCTCGCCGACAACGATTGGCAGTGGGGCGGCGAACCGGCTCAGATCGTCGAGACGATCGCCAACGGTCGGATGGGAGTCATGCCCGCACACGCCCATCTCGGCGCCGAGACCATCAAGGATCTTGCCAACTACGTCCGTTCCCTGTCGGGGCTGCCCGCCGATTCCTTGCGCATTGCCAAGGGCCAGGAAGCTTTCAACAGCGTCGGCTGTTCGGGCTGTCACGGGTCTGATGCGAAGGGCATGCACGCCCTGGGGGCGCCTAACCTGACCGATGCCATTTGGCTGTACGGCGGCTCCGAAGGGGCGATCATGGAGACCCTCACCAAGGGTCGCAACAACCAGATGCCCGCCTGGCAGGAGTTCCTCGGCGATGCCAAGGTACATGTCCTGTCCGCCTACGTGATGAGCCTGGGCAAGGGTGCCGAAAGCAAGTAGCGGGCGCTCAGCCTGCGCGAGAGCGGCCGCTTGGCCGCTCTTTTTTCTTGCTGCGCGATTCGTTGCCAGCCGCCACGCCGTGCTCGCGGCGCCAGCAGGGCCAATGCCTCATATTCACTTTTTTCCAGGAGTCCTCATGAACAAGACCGCAATACTTACCACGCTTGCTGCCGTCCTCCTCCTCGCCGGCTGCGCGAGCGACAGCGCGATCATGGGCAGCGGCGCAACGGTGACCGCCAGCGACAAGACGCGCATGACACATAGCGGTTTCCTGTCCGATTACGCGCGCCTGAAGCCAGCCCCTGGCGCTGAGGGCGCGGAATGCTGGCGAGCTCCGGAATTTGATGCCAAGAAATACGACAAGGTGCTGATCTCGCGCATCGTGGTGTCACTGGTACCGCCGAAGAAACCCGGTGAGCAGCAGACCATCGACCCGAGTGACCTCAAGACGCTCACCGACTACTTCCACGGTTCACTGGTCAAGGCCTTGAAGCCGCAGATGCAGGTGGTCGATCAGGCCGGACCCGGGGTGCTCGTGATGCGCATCGCGCTCACTGACCTGGTACCCACCAAAGTGTCCGATAGCGTGGCCGGGACGCTGATTCCTTACGGTTTCGTCGTCGAAGCGGGTTCCGGTGCGGCGACCGGACGGCCGGCGGGTTCCACTCCGTACATGGGCGAGACCGGCATGGAAATGCAGTTCCGCGATGGCGGCTCGGGTACCGTCGTCGGCGAGTGCAGGGATACCGAGATCGGACGCAAGTACGCGGCCGATGTCGATGGGACGACGGTCGGTGCGGCGCAGACCTGGGCCAGCGGCTATCTGAATTCGTTCGAGGCCTGGTCGTACGCCAAGAATGCCTTTGACAAGTGGTCGCTGCTGGTTGCCAAGCGTCTCGGCGAACTGCGTGGCGTCACGCAGTAGGCGAGCCCAGCCGCGACCCTTGCGGCCAAGGCTGTGGCGTGACGAGAGGGCTTGCGGGGGTCCCGCCAGGGGCCTTCCGCCGGGGGGCGCCCTGGCGTCGCCGGGCAGGTGATTGCAGCGGCGGTAATCGCTCGGAGCAGGCGGCGTTCCGCTGCGCTGTCCGCGAGGGCGCTCGCGGACAGCGTGTGCTGCGGCGGCTGCCGCGGTTTGCGACATGCGGCGTTCCCGAATCGCTCCTGTCGCTGATGCATATCAAACCCACTCCGGACGCCAGTCTGTATATTAGCGTTTGGTGTAATTCTGAAATTGATCGGAGCTCAGATCATGAATGAGGCGGCCAGCAGGCAGGCCAAGGCTGTTCCCATCAACGTCGAAGGTTTGTACGAGAAGCACAAGACGGTATATGCCCGTACGGTCACTGGGGTCTTCAACAACTGGCGCTGGGCGATGGTGTGCTTCACCCAGGCCTTGTTCTACGGCCTGTGCTGGTTCGAATGGAACGGCCGGCAGGCGGTCCTTTTCCATATTGTGGAGCGCAAGTTCTACATTTTTGGCATGGTCTTCTGGCCGCAGGACGTGATCTATCTGGCGATTCTGCTGGTGATTTCGGCCTATGGACTGTTTCTGGTCACTGCCGTCGGGGGGCGCCTGTTCTGCGGCTACGCCTGTCCGCAGACGGTGTACACCGAGATCCTGATGTGGATCGAGCGCAAGATCGAAGGCGAACGTCCGGCACGAATCAAGCTCGACGCACAGCCGATGAATGCGCGCAAGTTCCGGATCAAGTTCATCAAGCATGCACTGTGGCTGCTGGTTGCGCTCTGGACGGGGATTACCTTCGTCGGCTATTTCACGCCAATCAAGGAGCTGCTCGGCGAAATGGCGTCGCTCCGAATCGGGCCATGGGAGGCATTTTGGGTCTTCTTCTACGCCTTTTTCCTGTACATGATGGCCGGTTTTCTCCGCGAGCAGGTCTGCAAGTACATGTGCCCGTACGCGCGTTTTCAGGGCGTGATGTTCGACCCCGACACGCTGATCATTACTTACGACCCCGAGCGCGGCGAGCCGCGCGGGCTGCGCAAGAAGAAGGGCGCGGCCGATGCGCCGCCACTGGGTGACTGCGTCGATTGCAGCATCTGTGTGCAGGTCTGCCCGACCGGCATCGATATCCGCAATGGTCTGCAGCTCGAGTGCATCGCCTGTGCGGCCTGTATCGATGCCTGCGATCAGGTCATGGACAAAGTCGGTTCGCCGCGCGGGCTGATTCGCTACTCGACCGAGAACGCACTCGCCGAACACTACACGGCGCGCGAGATCCTCGCTCACCTGTGGCGCTTTCGAACGCTGCTCTACACCGTCATCCTGCTGGCCATCATCCTCGCCGCTGCGTGGAGTCTGAGCCAGCGTGTGCCGCTGAAACTGGACGTGCTGCGCGATCGTTCGAGCTTGTCGCGCGAGGCCACCGACGGCCGTATCGAGAACGTGTTCACGCTGCGCATTTCGAATACCGACGAGGCGCCGCACCGCTTTGCGATCAGCGTCGGTGGTCTCGACGGTATCGATATCGTTGGCCAGCGCCAGGTTGAACTGCCGGCCGCTTCATCGGAAACGGTTGCTCTTTCGGCGCGGGCCGAGCCAGGGGTCGGGAAAAAAGGCTCCAATGAGATCTTCTTCGAGGTTCGCTCCGAGGCCGACGATAAGGTAGCGGTTCGCGAAAAAGCGAGCTTCTTCATGCCATGAGGAGCAAGCGCGCGACCGACAGCGGGCCATGGTACCGCGAGCCCTGGCCCTGGCTGATCATGCTCGGGCCGGCGGTGGTCATCGTCGCCGGGGTGGCGACGGCCTATCTGGCGGTGATCAGCAATGATGGCCTGGTGGCCGATGATTACTACAAGCAGGGACTGGCGATCAATCAACGCGGCGAGCGTGATCGGCGCGCGGCCGAGTTGGGACTCGAGGCAGAGCTGATTCTCGGGGGGGATAGCGATCGCATTCGCGTGCTGCTGCGCGCCAATGAAGGCACGCCCTTGCCGGCAACGCTCGCTTTGCGCGTCACCCACCCGACGCGGCCGGGTTTCGATCAGCGTGTCTCACTGCGCGCCGAAGGCGGCGGCGTCTATGGCGCCAAGCTGGCGCCTATCCATGGCCGTTGGCGTCTCGTTCTCGAAGACGAGCGGCAGGAATGGCTGTTGGCGGGCGACTGGGAGAGCGCGAAGCAGCCGGCGCTGACGCTGTTGCCCTCGGCCCGAGTGCGATCTGGCAAAGAAGAAAGCGTTCAGTTGATAGAGAAAGGTGAGTGATGGCTTTGGATCTGCTGTTTTCGAGTGATTACGGGCTGTTCAGTGTGTTCGTGATTGTTTTCCTCCTCGGCATGTCGTTCTGGTTCCCGTATTTCTTTCGCAAGAAGATGCGCGAGGATGAACAGCGGCAGGCAAGGTAGGCCGCGACCGTCGCCGATCGCCGTTAGTTAGCGGTGCGCGTTGCGCGCCGGCGGCGTGCCGGGGGCCGCTGCCGCCGGAAGTTGTCGGCGCGTGGCGGGTCAGGCTTTTTTGTTCGCGGCTGGCAACTCGTCTTCGTGGAGCACGAAGTGGCCCGCCTTGCGGTCGGCAAAATAGGCTCGCAAGCACAGCGTGACGCTCTGGAAAGCGAGTTCCGGCCAGGGAATCGCCTGTTCGGCGAAGAGGGCTGTCTCGAGGGTTTCCAGGCCGGCTGCGAAGCCGGTATCGCGCAGGCGGGCACGGTAGAACAGGTGCACCTGGTTGATGTGCGGGATGTTGACCAGCGAGAAAGGATCGCCCAAGTCGATGCGTGCGCACGCTTCTTCAAGTGTTTCGCGCAGCGCGGCCTGGCGGGTCGTTTCACCGTTCTCCATGAATCCGGCAGGCAGGGTCCACAAGCCATAGCGTGGGGCAATCGAACGTCTGCACAGGAGGACTTTCCCTTGCCATTCGGCGATGCAGCCGATCACCAGCTTCGGGTTCTGGTAATGAATCGTGCCACAGCTCTCGCACACGTGGCGAGGGAGGTTGTCGCCCTCCGGAATCGACAGGCGGACCGCCTCGCCGCATTGACTGCAGAAATTCATTTCTCGGAGTCCCCGTGCCACGTTCGATGACCTCGCAAGTGTATCTGATTCCGGTGTGCAGGGCATCGCCTGCGGCGATGACGGTGCGCTGGAGGACATCGCGCGGCGCACTGCGCAGACGCCGTGGCCGCGGCGACGGCCCTGCGGGCGCGCCCGAAACACGGCCATCTTCTGCCGCAGAGGCATGGCCTTGCCGTTTCGCCTGTGCCTGCGGCGCGCAATCTGGCTACAATGCGCGACAATGCTGTGTTAAGTCAGCGACGCGCGCCTGGAGCGCGATGACAAGGGGGGGCGGATGTTTCTGATTGTTGGCTACGTAATCATTCTGGCGGCAGCGCTGGGGACCTACGCCGTTCACGGCAGCCTGGCGGCGCTGTGGGTGCCGATGGAATACATTGCCATCGTTGGTTTGACGATCGGTGGCTTTGTCGCCAGTAACGAATTGAAGATCATCAAGTCAACGATCGGTGCCTTGCCAGGGATCTTCAAGGGCTCGAAGTTCACCAAGGTGCTCTACGTCGACCTGCTGGCGATGCTCTTCGAGGTCCTGGCAAAGGTGCGCAAGGAAGGCCTGATGTCGATCGAAAACGACGTCGAGAATCCGCACGACAGCCCGATTTTCAGCAAGTACCCGGTGCTTGCCAAAGACCATCATGTGATGGAGTTCATCACCGATTACCTGCGCATGATGGTCGGCGGCAATCTCAACGCCATCGAGATCGAGAATCTGATGGATATCGAAATCGAAACCCACCATCACGAGGTGGAGACGCCGGCGCACGTCGTTTCCAAGGTCGGCGACGCGGTACCGGCCTTCGGTATCATCGTTGCCGTGATGGGGGTGGTCAACGTCATGGGCTCGGTCGGTGAGCCACCAGCGGTGCTGGGGAAGATGATCGGTGGCGCGCTGGTCGGCACCTTCCTCGGTATTCTCATCGCCTACGGCTTCGTCTCGCCGGTGGCCAGCCTGCTCGAGCAGAAGGCGCAGGACGGGACGAAGATCTATCAGGTGATCAAGGTCGTCCTGCTGGCATCGATGTCCGGCTACGCGCCGCAAGTGGCGGTCGAGTTCGGCCGCAAGACGCTGGCTTCCGGGGTGCGTCCGACTTTCAGCGAGCTTGAGGAAGAACTCAAGAATCGCAAAGGCAAATAGGCCATGCGGATGCGACTGACGGGAGGTGCTGAATGAGCGAAGACGTACGCCCGATCGTCATCAAGCGGATCAAGAAGGTGGCGGGCGCTCACCACGGAGGTGCCTGGAAGATCGCCTACGCCGACTTCGTGACCGCGATGATGGCTTTCTTCCTGCTGATGTGGCTGCTCGGCTCGACGGCCAGCGGTGATCTGCAGGGGATTGCCGACTATTTCCAGAACCCGCTGAAGATCGCTTCGCAGGGAGGGTCGGGGACCGGCGATAGTTCGAGTGTCCTCAAGGGCGGCGGCAAGGACCTGACGCGCACTGCGGGGCAGGTCAAGAACGGTGACATCGACGCCAAGAGCAAGACCATCAACCTCAAGGAGACCAACGCCGAACATGCGCGCAAGCTCTTTGAAGAGCGCGAGGCGCTAATGCTCGGGCAGCTCAAGGAGAACATCGAAAAACTGATTGAAAGCAATCCGGCCCTCAGGCAGTTCAAGAGCCAGCTGTTGATCGATATCACCAGCGAGGGTTTGCGCATCCAGATCGTCGACGAGCGGAATCGCCCAATGTTCGACACCAGCAGCTCCGAGCTGAAGGACTATACGCGCACCATCCTGCATGAAATCGGCAAAGCGCTGAATGCCGTACCGAACAAGTTGAGCCTTTCGGGACATACCGATGCCGCGCAATTCAGTGGTGGCGCCAAGGGTTTCTCGAACTGGGAGTTGTCGGCCAATCGCGCCAATGCTTCGCGCCGCGAATTGATTGCCGGCGGTATGGACGAGCACAAGGTGTTGCGGGTTGTCGGTCTGTCGTCCACTGTCCTCTTCGACAAGAACGATCCGCTCAGCTCGATCAATCGTCGGATCAGTATCATCGTTCTCAACCGACGGGCCGAAGAGGCCTTGCTGCAGGAAGACGGCAAGGCGGACGCGGTCGAGGTCGGTGGCCAGGGAATCGATGCCGACGCCATCGCCTCTCCGCGAGGAAGTGGCCGTAGCGGTTGAACTTCCGTGCCCCATGTGGGGGGGGAGGCGGGTGCAGTTTGCCGAGGCGCGCGGGTTCGATCGAGTGCGCCCGGCCAATCCTGATCAGTCGTGCGGCACGGTCTCGGTGAAGGCGGAGCGCGCCATCAGTTTGCCGTAGAGGCGGGCGAGGTTGGCGTGCCGTTCGTGCCAGTTGATTTCCGGGAAACGGAAGGCGAGGTAGCCGAGCGCGCAGCCGACGGCAACGTCGGCGAGAGAAAAATGCATGCCCATGCAGAAGCTCTTGTCACCCAGCTCTTCGGCCATGAATTCCAGGCTACGGCCGATTTTCTCTTCCTGACGGGTGATCCAGTCGGCGCCCTGCTGAGCGGTCGGGCGCTTTTTTTCGAGGAAGGTCAGCGCGGCGGCATCACAGACGCCGTCAGCCAGCGCTTCCCAGCGCTTGACTTCAATGCGCTCGCGATTCTGGTTGGGCATCAATTTGTTGTTCGGAGCCACATTGTCGAGGTACTCGACAATCACGCGCGAGTCGAAGAGGCTGGTGTTGTCGTCCAGGACAAGGACCGGAATCTTGCCCAGCGGGTTTACATTGGCCACCTGCGTGGCCGGTGTCCAGGGCGAGTCGAGCTCAAACTCATAGTCGATTTTCTTTTCTGCCAGAACGACACGCGCCTTGCGGACGTAGGGGCTGGTCAGCGATCCGATGAGCTTCATTTGTTTCCCGATGGTAAATGTTTGCGCACAATTATAGCATTGCAGCCGTATCTCAATTACAAGCGCATGCCGCGGACGGGTAAAATAGCGGGCTATCCTGCTCACGCCTCAAGGACGCCCGCCATGCCTGATTCCGCACTTGTTTCCCTTTCGCCGCTGGACGGCCGCTACGCTGGCAGGCTGGACCCGCTACGCCCACAGTTTTCGGAATACGGACTCATCCGTCGTCGTTTGCAGGTCGAGATCGAGTGGCTGAAGGTCTTGGCTGCCGAGCCGCATTTCGTCGAAATTCCCCCCTTTTCCGCGCCAACGCTGGCCGCACTCGACGCACTGGTCCGCGATTTCGGTCCGCCGCAGGCGGCCGAGGTGAAAGCCATCGAGGCGGTGACCAACCATGACGTGAAAGCCCTCGAGTACTGGATCAAGCAGCGCCTGGCGGGCAATGCGGAAGTGATGGCCGTCGCCGAGTTCATCCATTTCGCGTGTACTTCCGAGGACATCAACAATCTGGCACACGCCCTGATGCTGCAGACGGCGCGTGACGAAACGATGTTGCCGATGCTGGATCGCGTGCTTGCGCGCCTGCGCGATCTGGCGCACGAATTTGCCGAATTGCCGATGATGTCGCGTACGCACGGCCAACCGGCGACGCCGACGACGCTGGGCAAGGAAATGGCCAACGTCACCCATCGTCTGGCCCGCGCACGCGCGGGCATCGCCAGGGTGGCGCTACTCGGCAAGATCAATGGCGCAGTGGGCAACTACAATGCGCATCTTGCCGCTTACCCGGGTTTCGACTGGGAGAATCTGGCGCGTCGCTTCGTCGAATCGCTGGGCCTGGAGTTCAATCCCTATACCATTCAGATCGAGCCGCACGATGCGATGGCGGAACTGTTCGACGCCTTTGCTCGCGCCAACCTGATTCTGCTCGACCTGAACCGTGACCTTTGGGGTTATATCTCGCTCGGCTTCTTCAAACAAAAGCTCAAGGCCGGCGAAATCGGCTCGTCGACCATGCCGCACAAGGTCAATCCGATCGATTTCGAGAACTCGGAAGGAAACCTCGGTTTGGCCAATGCGCTGCTGCGCCATCTCGCCGACAAGCTGCCGATCTCGCGCTGGCAGCGCGATCTGACCGACTCGACGGTGTTGCGCAATATGGGGGTGGCGCTCGGCTACACGCTGCTCGCTTACGATTCGCTGCTACGCGGACTAAACAAGCTCGAAGCCGATGCGGCGCGCCTGCATGCCGATCTGGATGCCAACTGGGAACTGCTCGCCGAGCCGGTGCAGACGGTGATGCGGCGCTATGCGGTCGCCAATCCCTACGAGAAACTCAAGGAGCTGACGCGCGGCAAACGCGTTTCACGGCAGGCGATGCAGGACTTCGTCACGGCGCTGGACATTCCGCCGGCAGCCAAGGCCGAACTGCTGGCGTTGACGCCTTGGGACTACACCGGCAAGGCTGCCGAACTGGCGAGGAGGATCTGATGGGCAACACTGCTCCCCGGCGTCCGGATGGTCCCGATTGCTCCGATAGCAAGGTGACGCCTGCGTCGCCGAGCGACGGCCAGATGCTCGAGCCGATCGTCTGCGGCAGCTGCCAGCGGATGCTGCCCGCCGACTCACGCTACTGCCCGATTTGCTGTGGCGAGGACGGTCGGCGTGGCGCGATGCAGGGCGCCATTTTTCTGGGTGCCGTACTCGGTGTGCTCGCCGGCGGTCTGATCACTGCCGTCTGGTCTTCTGCGGTCGGCGCCGAGCAAACGCGCTGGAGCGATGTCCTGGCAACGCTCGCCACCTGCATCGCCATCGGCGTGGCGATCGGCATTTTTCGCACGCGTCGCACGCGGCGGAAGGGTTGAAGATGGCAGCCTTTGCCGCGAATCTGAAAAAGCTGCCCGGGGTGTCGCATGTCGCGGCAATCAAGTTGCTGGACGCGACCGGCGAAGTGTTGGCCGTGATCGAGAACAAGGCGGGCAGCCAGGGCTCATTGGCCGTGTACAACCACCTGGCACAGACCTATGGGGCGATTACCCCGGAGGCGGCGAGGAAAGGCCTGGAGATGTTTGCCGAGCACACGGACGACGCACGCGCCAACCCCGGCAAGCATG
>LBIU01000234.1 GCA_000987445.1 Candidatus Accumulibacter adiacens
CCCCCAGCGTCCTGGCGTTGCGCTCGAGCGCCGCCAGAACCTTCGGCGAGTTATCGACCAGCACCACTCGATCTGCGCCGCGCGAGGCGGCCTCGAAACCGAGCGCGCCGCTGCCAGCAAACAGATCGAGGCAGCAAAGGCCGCTCAGATCGTTGCCGAGCCAGTTGAACAGGGTCTCGCGCACACGGTCCGGGGTCGGCCGCAGGCCAGGCGAATCGGGAAAGCGCAACAGACGACGCCGCCACTCGCCACCGATGATGCGCACGGAGTTCAGGGCCTCGAGCCTCGATCCCCGGCGACGATCACGGTCACCAGATGTTCGCGGCGCACCCGGCGCGCAAACGCCGCCTTGATGTCGGCGAGGGTCACCTTTTCGATGTTCTCCGGATAGCGTTCAAGGTAGTCAAGCGGCAGCTCATAGAAACCGATGACGGCGACGCTGCGCAGGATCTCGCGGTTGCTGTCCAGACGCAACGGAAAACTGCCGATCAGGTTCTGCTTTGCGGCCCGCAGCTCCTCTTCGCTCGGGCCCTGTGCCAGGAAGCGGGCAAGCACTTCTCGAGTCAGCCCCAAGGCATCCAGCGCCTGCTCCTTTTTGGTCTGCAGGCCAATCTCGAACGGTCCCAACTGCGCCAGCGGCTGGAAGTCGCTATGTACGCTGTAGGCGAGGCCGCGCCGGTCGCGTACCGCCTTCATCAAGCGCGAGACAAACCCCCCGCCGCCCAAGGTGTAGTTACCGACGAGCAGCGGGAAGAAATCGGGATCGCCGCGCTTGAGCGCCGGCAATCCCAATAGCAGGTGCGCCTGCTCCGCCGGATGGGCAATCCACTGCTCGCTCGCTGCCGGCAATGCCGGAACGGCGATCGTGCTCATTCCCGGACTTGCCGGCAGCGCCGCCGTCAGCTCCTCGGCCACTGCCTCGGCTTGCGCACGCGACAGATCGCCAACGATGGCCAGAGTTGCCCGCGGCGCAGTGTAATGGGCGGCATGGAAAGCGAGCACCTGCGCCCGTTCAAGGGCCGCCAGCGACGCCACTGTCGCCTGCCGCCCATAGGGATGCGCTCCATACATGGCCGACCAGAACGCCCTTTTGGCCAGGGTTTCGGGACGCGTCAGCGCTTCCTTGAGCGCCGCGACGGAACGTGCCTTCTCGCGCTCGAAAACGGCTGCCGGAAACTGCGGCGTACTCAGGATGGCGCGCAGCAGCTCAAAGGCCACGGAGCGCTTGTCGGCCATCGACAGCGTGCGCAGGGTAAGCGATGCGCGATCCCGGTCAACCTCGCCCGATAGCTGCGCACCCACGTCAGCCATCCGGCTGGCGACCTGCGTCTCCTCCATCCCGGCCACGCCGAGCTCGACGAGTTCGCGGGTGAGGGAAGCGACGCCCGCCTGTGCTTGATCTTCATAGGCCGTGCCGGCGGCAAAATCCACCTGGACATCGACAATCGGCAGCGCATGGCTCTCGACGAAGAGGACGCGCGCACCCGAGGCTGTCTGCCAGCGCTCGATGCGCTGAGCGGCGTTTGTCAGTGGCGTGACAAGCGAGAGGAACAGCAGCAGCAGGCTCTTGCAGAAAGTCATCGACGCGTGCACATCATCAAGGGGCCGAGGCCGGCGAGCGGGCGGCCGAGGGCAAGGGCTGCGGATCCAGTTCGCCAACCGTCAGGCCCTGGTCACTGAAGTACTTGCGGGCGACCGCCTGAATCTGCTCGGCCGTCACCTCCTGCAATTTCTCGAGCAAGCGCTCCTGCTGCGTGTGCGGAATGCCCACCGCTTCCAGCTGGCCAATCTCCATGGCCTGCGCGAACATCGAATCGAGCTTGTAGATCTGGCCGGCAATCAATTGCGCCTTGGCGCGCACCAGTTCATCCGCGCTCACGGCGTTCTCCTGCACGGCAGCAATCTCGGCGCGCAAGCCGGCTTCGAGTTCGCTGACCGTCCTTCCCGCACTGGGCGACCCGTGCAGATAGAAGATTCCCGGCCCGCGGGCCGTCGCGTCGTAGTCGGCCTCAGCCTCGACGGCCAGCTGTTGCCTGCGCACCAGACTGGTCGACAGGCGCGCCGCGTCGTGGCCAGCGAGAACGGCGGCGAGAATTTCCAGCGCATAGGGGTCGACGTCCTGCTCGATATTGCGGATCACCGGCACCTTGTAGGCCATCATCACCAGCGGCAGGTCGGCCGGCGCCTTGACGGCCAGCCGCCGAATCCCGAGCTGCGGCGGTTCGTCCTGCGGTTTTCTGACCGGCAACTGGCGCGCCTGCAGCGAACCGTAGTGCTCGGCGGCCAGCTTGAACACCGCCTGATGATCGACGTCGCCAACGACAACCACGGTGGCATTGTTGGGCGCATACCAGTTGTCATACCAGCTGCGGGCGTCGGCAGGGGCCAGGTTTTCGAGATCGTTCATCCAGCCGATGATCGGCACGCGATAGGGGTGCGCCTGAAAAGCAGTGGCCGTCAACTGCTCGAAGAGCAGGGATTGCGGCTGATCCTCGGTGCGCAGGCGGCGCTCCTCCATGACCACCCGCAGCTCTTGCGCGAATTCCTCGGGGTCCAGGGTCAGATGGCGCATGCGGTCGGCTTCCAGGCGCATCATCTCGGCGAGCTCGTGCGCCGGCACCTGTTGGAAATAGGCAGTGTAGTCGCGGCTCGTGAAGGCGTTGTCACGGCCGCCGGCGGCGGCGACGCGGCGGTTGAACTCACCGGGCCCGGCATTCGGGGTGCCCTTGAACATCATGTGTTCGAGGACATGTGCGACACCGGTGCGACCATTGGTTTCGTCCATGCTGCCCGCACGATACCAGACCATGTGCACCACGGTCGGCGCCCGCCGGTCCTCCTTGACAATCACGCGCAGACCATTTGCCAACTGCTGCTCGAAAGTCTCGGCCAGCGCTGGCACGGCCAGGGACAGGGCCAGCAACAGAGGAATCAGTCTCGTCGGACGCATGCGCATGAATCGCTTCTGATAAAATCCCGGGATGGGTCGGGTACTTGCGCCGGCATCTTACCACCGGCCAGGTTCACGACCGCCTTAGAGACACGGAAGTCCCATGTTTGGTTTCTCCAAAAAACCCCCCGCGCCGACTCCCGCCCGCCGTACGCCAGACGTCACCAGGACCGCAAGCCCGTCGGCCGACCCGGCGGTAGGCGCGTCGTGGCGCTATCGGCTGAAGAGCGGCCTGTCGCGCACACGCGCGCAGTTCGGCGGCAAGCTGAAATTCCTTTTCTCGCGCGGCCGGGTCGATGACCAGCTGCTCGAAGAACTGGAAGCCGTGCTGCTGACCAGCGACGTCGGGATGAACGCCACCCAGCACCTGCTGCAGCAGTTGAAAGCACGTGCCAAGCGCGACAAGCTGGCCACCCCGGAAGCCATAGAAACGGCGCTGGCGGACGCCATGTACGAGCTGCTGCTACCGCTTGAGGAAGCGCTTGACCTGACATCGCAAAAACCGTTCGTGATCATGATTGCCGGCGTCAACGGCGCCGGCAAGACGACCTCGATCGGCAAACTCGCCAAGCACTTTCAGGCGCAGGGCCTGTCGGTCCTGCTCGCCGCCGGCGACACTTTCCGGGCCGCGGCGCGTGAGCAACTGCAAACCTGGGGCGAACGCAACAAGGTGACGGTGATTGCCCAGCAGTCCGGCGACTCGGCGGCGGTCATTTTTGATGCCATCGCCGCCGCCAAGGCGCGCGGCATCGACGTGGTGCTCGCCGACACCGCAGGTCGCCTGCCGACGCAGCTGCATTTGATGGACGAAATCGCCAAGGTGCGACGCGTCATCCAGAAAGCCGACCCCTCGGCGCCGCACGAAACCTTGCTGGTCATCGACGCCACTTTTGGTCAGAATGCCCTGCAACAGGTGATTGCCTTCGACAAGGCGATCAAGGTCACTGGCCTGGTGCTGACCAAGCTCGACGGCACGGCCAAGGGGGGAGTCGTCGCTGCCATCGCCCGCCAGTGCCCGAAGCCCGTTCGCTACATCGGCGTCGGTGAAGGCATCGACGACCTGCGACCGTTCCATGCCCGTGACTTTGTCGATGCGCTCTTCGAGTGATTACTGCCAACGCCGTCACCAAACGCTACCCTGAAGGTCACGAGGCGCTCAAGAACGTCAGCTTCGAGATCACGGCCGGGGAGATGGTCTTCCTGACCGGGCACTCGGGCGCCGGTAAATCGACGCTGTTCAAGCTGCTGGCAGCCATCGAGCGGCCGACCTCTGGAAGCATCGTGATCAACGGCCAGAATCTCGCGGCGCTCCGCAGAAATGCCATTCCCTACCTGCGCCGCAAGCTGGGCCTCATTTTTCAGGACCGCAAGCTGCTCTTCGACCGTACCGTGCTCGACAACGTGCTCTTGCCGCTGTCGATCGTCGGCCACCCGGTCAAGGATGCACCCCGCCGCGCGCAGGCGGCACTGGCCAAGGTCGGCCTGCCGAACCGCGCGAAAGCGTTTCCGATCACCCTCTCGGGCGGCGAGCAGCAGCGTCTGGCGATCGCCCGCGCGGTGGTCAATCGACCGGCGGTGATTCTCGCCGACGAGCCGACGGCCAACCTGGACGCCGCTTCGGCAATCGAGATCCTCGAGATCTTTCGCGCTTTTCAGCAGGTCGGGGTAACCGTCGTCATCGCCACCCACGACCCGCTGCTCATGGCTCGGCTCAATCCAAGGATTCTGCGCCTCGACCAGGGCCAGATGAGTGAGCAGCCGTGCCCGCCCGCCGCCGACGGGGTCGCCGCGTCGTGAGCACCTGGCTGGTACAACACCTGAGCGCCATGCGCGACGCCCTGCGTCGCCTGTTCGGCGCGCCGCTGAACACGCTGCTCTCGCTGCTGGTGATCGGTGTCGCGCTGACCCTGCCCACCGCCGGCTGGCTGGCGATCGAAAACCTGCGTGCCGTTGCCGGCGATAACCCGGGCGTGCAGCAGATCAGCATCTTCCTGACGCTCGATGCCGGCCGGCCAGAGGTCGCCGAAATCGAGTCGCGGCTGCAGCAGGCCAAGCCGGGAAGCTGGCGCTACGTGGCGCGCGAGGAGGCGCTCAAAGACCTGCGGGAGTCCGCGGGAATGTCCGAAATCATTGGCAGCCTGCCGAAAAACCCACTCCCGGACGCCTTTGTCGTCACCCCGGCAGACGTCCAGCCCGAGTCCCTCGAACTGCTCGCGAAGACTTTCGCGAGCTGGCCGAAAGTGGCGCACGTGCAGCTCGACTCGGCCTGGGTCAAGCGACTGGACGCCCTCCTCCGCCTCGGAAAACTGATCGTCGTGTTGCTCGCCGTGCTCTTTGCCGGCGCCCTGGTGGCCATCACCTTCAACACCATTCGCCTGCAGATCCTTGCGCAGGCGGCCGAGATCGAAGTCGCAAAACTGATCGGCGCGACAAATAGCTACATCCAGCGCCCACTGCACTACTTCGGCATGCTGCAAGGGGCTCTTGGCGGCCTGTGCGCCGCGCTGCTGGTCAGCACCGGCAGCCACTTCCTGACCCCTCCGGTCGCCGAACTGGCACAGCTCTATGGGGGGTCTTTCACCTTGCAGGGCTTGTCAAGCACCGACATCGTCGCCCTGACAGGAATCGGCGGCGGCCTGGGGTGGCTGGGAGCCAAGATCTCGGCGCTGATCCATCTGCGGCGCATCAGCTAGGCGCCGCGCCAGGAAACAACAAGCCGTGGCCAGCCCCTCAGCCAATCAGCACGCAAGCCCAGACCACCAGCACATCGAGCAAGGCCAGAAATACCGCCGCGCTGCCGATATCCTTGGCACGCTTGGCCAAGGGGTGGCTGTCGAGCGATATCCGGTCCACAGTGGCCTCGATCGCCGAGTTGAGCAGTTCGACGATCAGCACCAGCAGCACGCTGCCGATCATCAACGCCCGACCGGCGCCGTCGGGTGCCAGCCAGCCAGCCAGCGGTATGAGCAGCGCAGCGAGCAGCACTTCCTGGCGAAAAGCATCTTCGGAAAGATAGGCGGCGCGCAGCCCCGCCAGCGAATAGTGGAAGGCATTCCACACCCGCTGCAATCCGGTTTTCCCCTTGAAGGGGCTTTCCTCAAGCACGGCTTTCTCCCTGCCCTTGGGCGATGAGCGGCAAGTATACCGGCGCCACCGGCAGATCCCTGAGCGAAGTACTCTGCCGCTCGCCGCGGCCAGGCGAGCGCCGAAGCTGTCATCGCGGGCCGCGCTTCGCTACAATGCCGCCCTATTCAAGCAGCCACGCTTTCACACACCCACAGACCGAGCCCAGCAATGATCCCGACCCCGGACGAACTGAAGAAGGCCGTCGCCCGCGCGGCGCTCGCTTACGTAATCGAGGGAGAAACCGTCGGCGTCGGAACGGGATCGACCGCCAACTGCTTCATTGATGAGCTGGCCGGGATTCGGCACCGAATCCTTGGGGCCGTGGCGAGTTCCGAAGCCAGCCGCCAGCGACTCGAAGGGCACGGCATCCCGGTCTTCGATCTCGACGACGTGGAGCACATCCCGGTCTACGTAGACGGCGCCGATGAGATCAACGCTGCGCTGCAGATGATCAAGGGCGGCGGCGGCGCACTGACGCGCGAAAAGATCGTTGCCGCGGTGGCCGGAAAATTCGTCTGCATCGCCGACGGCAGCAAGCGGGTATCGGTACTCGGCCGCTTCCCGCTGCCGGTTGAAGTCATTCCCATGGCCCTTGGCCACGTCCGGCGTCAACTGGCAGCAATCGGCGGCACGCCCCTGCTGCGCGAAGGCTTTGTCACCGACAACGGCAACCTGATCGTCGACGTCACGGGACTATCGATCGTCGACGCCACGGCGCTGGAAGCGCGCATCAACCAGATCGTCGGCGTGGTGACCAATGGGCTGTTCGCTCAACGGCCGGCCGATGTCTGTCTGCTCGCTACGGCCAGCGGCGTGCAGACGCTGACCGCAGACCCGGCAGGCGTCTAGGCCTTGGGCGGTACGTAGCCCTGCACCGCATCGGCACCGCTACCGAAGAAATGCCTCTCCAGCTGCTCCGCCAGATACTTGCGATGAGCGGCATCGGCAAGATTGAGGCGATTCTCGTTGATGATCATGGTCTGCATGCGCACCCATTGCTGCCATGCTTCCTGGGAGACCTGTTCATAGATGCGCTTGCCCAGCTCGCCCGGATAAGGCGGAAAATCAAGCCCTTCAGCCTCACGGCCCAGCTTGATGCAGTTGACCATTCTTGTCATGCAACCCACTCCTTGAAGACGCCGCGGGAAATCCGCAGCGGCAAATGTGATGCGTCCCCGCCAGGCCCTCGGACCCGGCGGAAGACACGGAAAAAAGCTAGAGATATTTGATCAGCACCTTGGAACGTCGCTGCAGGTTGTAAACCAACCGCTTCTCGGCCGGCAACTGGTCGATCTGGCGAACGACGAAGCCGCGCTCCCTGAACCACTGCGAAGTCACCGTCGTCAGCACGAACAGGCGCTTGACGCCTGCAGCGCGCGCCCTGGCCTCGATACGCTTCATCAGCAGGGCACCGTAACCCCAACGACGGTAATGCGGGTGCACCGCCACACAAGCCAGCTCGGCCTCTTCGGCACCATAGGGGTAGAGCGCCGCGCAGGCGACGATCACCCGGTCGTGCTCAACGACCGAGAAGCGCGAAATCTCGCGCTCGAGCAGCTCTCGCGAACGACGAACCAGGGAACCTTCTTTTTCGAGCGGCTCGATCAGGGCCACCAGACCACCGATATCGTCGGGGCGCGCGTCGCGCAGGATTTCAAGCGACTCGCGGCTGATTACCGTGCCCACGCCGTCACGCGTAAACAGTTCGCGCAACAACGTACCGTCCTCGTCGTAGCCGATCATGTGCACGCGTCCGACCCCGGCACGGCAAACGCGCACCGCGCAGGGAAGATAGCGCTTCAGATCGCTCGACAGCCAATCGCCCAGACTAACCAGTCGCTCGGCTGCGTCGACCGTCAACTCGTCGAGCAGCGCGCCGTCGATGTCGGTGGCACCGCGGCTATCGGTCAGAAAGACGAGCTTGTCTACCGGCAGCGAGGAGGCGACCGCCTCGGCCACCTCCTCCACCGCGAGATTGAAAATCTCTCCGGTCGGGCTCGACCCCAGGCAGGACAGCAGAACGATGTTGCCGAGGCCCAACTGCGCGCGAATTCCTTCGCTATCGACCTTGCGCACCTGACCCGAATACTGCAGGTCGACGCCATCGAGCACGCCGAGCGGGCGCGCGGTCACGAAATTGCCGCCGACCACCCGGATCGTGCTATTGGCCATTGGCGTATCGGCAAGACCCTGTGAGAGCAGGGCCTCGATCCTGACGTAGATGCTGCCCACCGCGTTGATCGCGCAATCGAGTGCGCTGGCATCGGTCACCCGGTAGTTGCCGTGATAGACGGACTCCAGCCCTCTTTGCCGCAGCAACTCCTCGATCTGAGGCCGCGCGCCGTGCACCAGGATCAGGCGGACACCAAGCGCCGCCAGCAGGTTGACGTCGTAGGCCAGCGTACGTGCCAGCGGCCCGGCAATCGCCTTGCCGCCAAAGGCGATCAGAAAGGTCTTGCCACGGAACAGATTGACGTACGGCGCAACCGAACGGAACCAGACAACGAAGTGGGCAGAACTGAAGTCCTCGGACATGTCACTCCGTCGGCTCGGCCTTCTCGCTACCCGGCTCGCCCTTTGCCTCTTTGGCTGCCTCTTTCGTCTCCTTGGCTTCCTTGGCTTCCTTGGCTTCCTTGGCCTTCGAAGACTTCGAGACCTTCGGTTCTTTCATCGGCTCGACCTGCAACTCCGTCTCGAGACGCTGGCAGATGGTCCGGATGATCTTGACGCGGGCAAAGTACTTGTCATTGGCCTCGACGACCGTCCACGGGGCGGTTCCGGAGCTGGTACGGTCAATCATGTCGCAGACCGCCTCATGGTAGGGCCCCGCTTTCTCGCGGTTGCGCCAGTCTTCCTCGGTAATCTTGAAGCGCTTGTGTTCGATCTCCGCGCGCCCCTCGAAGCGCTTGAGCTGCTCCTCATCGCTGATCTGCAGCCAGAACTTGATGACAATGCCCCCAGCATGATTGATGTCATGCTCGAAATCATTGATCTCGGCGTAAGCGCGCGACCAGTCGGCTTCGCTGCAGAAACCTTCGACCCGCTCGACCAGTACCCGACCGTACCAGGTACGGTCGAAAATGGTCACCCGCCCGAGGCGCGGCATATGCCGCCAGAAACGCCACAGGTAGGGATGGGCGAGTTCCTCCTCGGTCGGTGCGGCGACCGGGATGATGCGATACTGGCGAGCATCCATGGCCGACATCACGCGGCGGATGGCGCCTCCCTTGCCAGCCGCATCCGAACCCTCGAAAGCGAGAATCAAGGCGCGCTTGCTGAATTCCGGGTGACGCATCAGTTCCGCCAGACGCCCCTGCCACCTGGCGAGTTCAGCCGAATAGACGTCCTTTGGCAAGCTCTGCGAGAGGT
>LBIU01000235.1 GCA_000987445.1 Candidatus Accumulibacter adiacens
TGCGCAGCGCTTCCGGATAGACACCGTTCTCGAGGGCGGTGATCACCTGCGCCAGATGGCGGCGATCGCCGGCCTTCAGCGTCGCCAGCACCACTTCCGGATCCTGTGGCGCCAATGCCGCGAGGTCGAAGTCGGAGCGCTCGGCAAGGTCGTTGATCATTCCCTGCAGGCCCATCGACTGACCGTCTTCCGGCGAATAGACACGCGTCACGCCGTAGGCATGCAGCTCCTCGATTTCGCTGGGCACGATGACGCCGCCGCCGCCACCGAAGACCCTGATCTTCTCACCACCGCCCGCCTGCAGCAGGTCGATCATGTACTTGAAGAACTCGACGTGCCCGCCCTGATAGGAGGTAATGGCAATTCCCTGCACATCCTCCTGCAAGGCCGCATTGACGATCTCCTGCACCGAACGGTTGTGGCCGAGATGGATGACCTCGGCGCCGGTCCCCTGCAGAATACGGCGCATGATGTTGATCGACGCATCGTGGCCGTCAAACAGCGAAGCCGCAGTGACAAAGCGCAGTTTGTGCTTGGGTTTGTACGGTAGAAGCTTCTTGGCAATCGAAAGGTCGGTCATCAGCTTTGTGCTCCACGAAAATTGAACAGGTCTCGGTGATCGGGAATTTCACGGGGATGTCCATGGTAGAAACTTGACCACCATAAAGCCATTACCCGACGCGCCTTGAACAGTGTAAATCTCGCCAACTTGAAATATGCTATCAATTCACGGCCTTGCAGGAAGAGCATGCCCTACGCTGAGAAGAATGCCAAACACCTGCCGACAAGCCCCGCCGCGCCCCGCGGGTCCACCACCGGTCGCGCGACGGTGGCCATTGCCTTCGTCAGGGGAATGCTCGCTGGTCTGCAGCATGCCGGCGGCCCCACCGCGCCACTGCTGGAACGCGCCAACATTTCCCCGGCCCTGCTCGACGACCCGAGCGCGCGTATTCCCGTCGACCGCTATGCCGCGCTCTACAACCTGATCAACGCGGAGCTCGACGACGAAGGCTTCGGGCTTTTCTCGCAGCCGATGCGCTGCGGCACCTTCGAATTCCTCTGCCGCAGCACGATCACCGCGCCCACCCTCTCCGGGGCCATCGAACGCAGCATCCGTTTTCTGCGCCTGGTCCTGCCCGATCTCGGCGTTCGCCTCGAAAATACCCACGAGCAGGCCCGCCTGTGCATCGCCGAGGCTCGCCCCTTGCTGATCGGGCGCGTGTTCGCCTTCGAATGGCTGTTGCGCCTGCTGCACGGCCTGCTGTCGTGGCTGATCGGGCGCGGCATCGTGCTCGATGCGGTGGCCTTCCCCTACCCGCGCCCACAGCACGCCGATGACTACGCCCTGATCTTCACGGCGGATTCGACTTTCGACGCCGCGTCGCTCACCGCCAGCTTTTCTGCCAACCTGCTCGACTGGCCGATCCGCCGTGATGAAGCCAGCTTGCAGACCTTTCTCGACGGCGCGCCGGGCAAGCTGACGACGCTCTACCGCCGCGACCGCGAAATGGTGCTGCGCGTGCGCAACGCCTTGCGCGATGCCCTGCCGGCTTCGCCGTCGCTGGCGGCCATCGCGCACCAGCTGCATTTGTCAGCGCGTACCCTGCATCGTCGGCTCGAAGACGAGGGATCGAGCTTTCAGGCCACCAAGGACGCCTTGCGCCGGGATCTGGCCATCAACAGTCTCGCCAAGACCCGGCAGGCACTGGCGCAGATCGCCGCCGAACTGGGTTTCGCCGACACCGCTGCGTTTTACCGCGCCTTCGTGCGCTGGACCGGCATGGCGCCGGCACACTATCGACGACGGCTGCACGCCGCGGCGGGAAACGGTCACCGTCATGGATCGGGCAAAGGCCCTCAAAGCGCCCCTTCGTCGCCAGACGACGCACCGAAATAGTTCAACCGCCAAGCCCGTTTCCAGAGCGTCGAGCCCGGAGCCGAGGATGCACCGCCTCAACGGTCGGTCATGAAACGTGTCGCGTTTTCGAGGTCGGCGTGGGTGCTGCCGCTGTACAGGGCATTGACGAACTTGCGCCAGATCAGATCCGGCTCGCCGAGACGGAAACCGTAGCGCCCGCCCTCCGACACCCGCGAGGCCGAGACCTTGATCTGCGAGGTTTCGGCCGGGCCAAGCTGAATCGTGATTTCACCCCAGACACCGATCGGCACCGGTACCTGCGCGTGCGCCTGGAAGCCATAGCGCGAAAGCTGGATGATCTCCAGGCTGATCTTGCTGTCCACACCCTCCGCAGAGGGGACCACGAACTTCGCCGGGCAGCGCACCGAAAAACGCCGATGCCGCCGCGCGGCCTCGTCTTGCCCGCTTTCCACGACCGCCGGCAGCACCGCCTGGTAGGCAGGCAGATCGTAGATCGTGTGCATCAGGCATTTCTTTCGATCGCTGAGTTCAGCGAAGACGTTCGTACGCCTGTTGAAAAAGTGGTCGAGCAATTCCGGCGTCAGCACCGGGTCGTTGGTGGTGTAGAAACGACGTTGCGGAAGCCGGATATTGGGCAGCTTGACCTGGGTGAAAAAGGTGTACAGATTCCGCTTTGGTGGCTTGTCGCCGTAGTACTTCCTGAAGATCTCCTGGGCCGCACGAAGATCCAGGGTCGCACCGACGGCCGGCGCACCATTGACGAAATCGTAGTTCTCGACGACCTTCTGCGTCAGGCGTCTGAAGAACAGTAGCGATTCGTACATCTCGATATGGCGCGGGTTGACGGCGATGACCAGATG
>LBIU01000236.1 GCA_000987445.1 Candidatus Accumulibacter adiacens
CCCTTGTAGATCGTCGTCGAGTTCCAGGGCGCCAACGGAGCCCCGATGCGCAAACGCTGGACGAGATCCGGATTGGCAATGAAGTGCTTGCCGAAGGCGATCAGATCGCCGTGCCCGGCACCCAAGGCCGCATCAGCGCGCGCGCGGTCGAAACCCCCGCAAAGAATCATCGTTCCCGGGAAGCTGGCCCGCAGGTGTGGCAGCAGCACGCCCTGGCGATCATGCATCCAGCTTCCTTCCTGGTCATAGACGTGCAGATGCCCGACCCGCAAGAGCTTCAGCCGTGTCGCGAGATAGCCATAGCTGACCAGGGGATCAGGGTCCGGCCGCATCTCGTGCGCGGTACCCAGCGGCGAGATTCGCACACCGACGCGCGCGCTGCCGATCGCCGCCGCCACGGCTTGCACCGTCTCCAGAAGAAAGCGCCAGCGATTGGCTATCGAGCCACCATACTCGTCGGCACGGTCGTTCACGTAGGGGCAACGGAACTGATCGAACAAATAGCCGTTCGCGGCGTGAATCTCGACGCCGTCGAAACCCGCAGCGAGGGCATTGCGGGCCGCTCGAACGAAATCGGCGATGATCAGCCGCACCTCCTCGGTCGCCAGCCCACGCGGCGCTTCGCATGGCACCATCACCGGCTCGGCGCCGCCGTTGAGGATCGGTACTCGGTCGCTGTGCAGGCCGATTCCGGTCGGCCCAACCGGCGGCGAGCGATCCGCGCGCAAGCTGCTATGGCCGACGCGCCCGACGTGCCAGAGCTGTAGATAGATGCGGCCCCCGGCGTGGTGCACCGCTCTGGTGACTTTGCGCCAACCGGCGACCTGCGCGCCGCTGTAGATGCCTGGCGTGCGTGCGCAACCGCGAGCCTGCGGCGAGACTGGCGTTCCCTCGGCAATGATCAAGCCAGCCGAGGCGCGCTGCGCATAGTATCTGGCGGTCATCGCTGGCGGCGCGAGCTGCCAGTCGGTCGCACGGTTACGGTTCATCGGCGCCATGACGACGCGGTTCGGCAGCAACTGGCCGCCGAGTGAATGACGGGAAAACAGTTTCCGATACATCATTTGCCTACCTCCGTTGATGGCTGGGCATATCAGCAACAAAGCAATTTGCGTGCCGTTAGCCATCATTTCAACTACAGGTTATTCAGGATGAGGCGCCACCGGAGTGGCCCGCCGCTGCGAACGCCAAGCGGGTTCTGTGAACGGCGGCACCATCGTAAGCGCGACAGGTTTCGTATTTGTGGCAGGGAGAAGCGCGGGCTGGCACGCGCTAGATCCCGCCAAACACACAGCGCGAGGCGCTGAGGCGCTGAGGCGCTGACTCCGGGCTGCGGAGATCACGGGCCGCGCTTGAAAGCGCCTTTTGACACGCGAGCAAGGAAAAAAGTTTCGTCAAGCAAGAACTTCTGAGGCGGCTTCCGGCCGCGCGACGCCCACAGCCGATTAGCGCCCCTCGCTCTTCGGATCGCGGTTGAGCAGTTTGTCGACGGCCGATGCGGCCGGTTCATCGCGATAGAGGATGGCATCGACCGCCTGCGTGATCGGCATCTCTATCGCCAATTGGCTCGCCAGGTGAGCCACTTCACGCGTCGTGCTGACACCCTCGGCAACGTGACCGAGGTCGCCGAGTATCTGCGCCAGCGTCTTGCCGCCGGCCAGTTCCAGACCGACACGCCGATTGCGCGACAGGTCGCCGGTACAGGTAAGAATCAGATCGCCGATCCCGGCCAGGCCCATGAAAGTCTGCGCCTGTCCGCCGAGAGCCACGCCAAAGCGCGCGATTTCCGCCAGCCCACGCGTAATCAGCGCGGCCCGGGCATTGAGACCGAGGCCAAGGCCATCGCAGACGCCGGAAGCAATGGCCATGATGTTCTTCACCGCTCCACCGACTTCAACACCGGGCAAGTCGTCGTTGGCATAGATGCGAAAGCGGGGGCTGTGCAGGGCCAACGCCGTCTGCTGGCCGAAGACGATGTCGTTGGCGGCCAGAGTCACGGCCGTCGGCAGGCCGCGCACCACCTCGTCGGCGAAGCTCGGCCCCGACAAGGCTCCGCACAAGCGCTGTGCGCCGAGCACCTCGCTGACGATCTGGTGCGGAAGCCGGGCCGTTTCGGCCTCCAGGCCCTTGCACGCCCAGATCAGCGGGCTCGCCACAGCGGCATCGCGCAAACGGCAAAGCGTCGGCCGCAAGCCGGCGATCGGCGTGGCAATCAGCAAGAGATCGGCATCGCCCACGGCCCTCTCGAAGTCCTCGCCAATACACAAGGTTTCGGGAAAGCGGTGGCCGGGAAGATAGCGCGTGTTTTCGCGTTTCTCGCGCAGGCTGCGCCGCACTTCCGGCTCACGCGCCCACAGCGTCACGACATGCTGATCGCTGAAAGCGGCAGCCAAGGCGCTACCCCAGGCGCCGGCGCCCAGTACTGTCAACTTCATGTGTTCACAGACCCCAGACCTGATCGGCGCGAACGTAGCCCGACTCTCCGTCGCGATGACGAACCTTGACCCAGCCGCCCGCCGCTGTTTCGAGGTAATCGAGGGCCACGTTCTGCTCGGCTTCGAAGACCACCGCCGCGGCGGCGTCGGCGCTGCGCCTGATTTGCGCACCTGCTGCGGTAACGACCAGCGAATGTCGCATCACGAGATGCTTGCTCTCGAGCCAGGCCATGTCGCCCTCTGAATCGCGGACCTTCGCCCAGCCTTCGAGGTGGACGACCAGTTCGACCGGCGTATCGCGCTTGATGACGAATAGCTTCCTGCCTCTTAGCGAGGGTGCGTCGTAAAGCACCGCCGCCGTGGCGACGGTGCGAAACTCGACGGCCAACGCCGGCAGCACAGCAAGGCTCGCCGCGAGCAAAACGGGCAGCGATCGCTTCATCGAGCAGGCCTGCCGCTGTTGGCAAACGCTTGCTCCCTACTGGATGGTGGCGTCGCCGGGCTCGGCCTGAGGCGCATTTTTCGCCGCCTCCTCCTGTTGCTGCTGGAGGCGAGACATGTAGAGCGCTTCGAAATTCACCGGCTGCAGCATGACCGGCGCAAAACCGGCGCGAGTCACGGCGTCGGAAACGACTTCACGCGCGTAGGGGTAGAGAATGTTGGGGCAGGCGATCGACAGCAAGGGCTCCATATTCTCGCTCGGCACGTTCTGCACGCGGAAGATCCCCGCCTGACCCACTTCGACGAGAAAGACGGTCTTCTCTTCGATCTTGGAGGTCACGGTGGCCGTCAAGGCCACTTCAAAGAGGCCTTCGCCGATACCCTGCGCTTTCGTCTGCAACTGGATGTTGATCTTCGGCGTCTCGCGGTCAAGAAAGATCTGAGGCGCATTCGGCACTTCAAGCGAGAGATCCTTGACGTAGATCTTCTCGATGGAAAAAACAGGGTTCGGGGTTTCTTGTTCGCTCATGGTGTGTTCCGACCTATGGTTGGGGATGAATAACAGAATGCGGGGAAGTGCCGCTCAATGCCGGGCAGCGCGGTCACTCGGTGGGCGGCTGTCAGAGCGCATCACCCGCCAGCAAGGGCAGCAACTTGCCCGCTCGATCAAAAGCAAGGAGATCATCGAAGCCGCCGACGTGGGTCGCACCGATGTAGATCTGCGGAACGGTACGTCTGGCGGTCCTCTCAAGCATCTCGGCACGGCGTTCGGGGTCGAGATCGATGCGGATCTTGTCGATCGTGGCGACGCCCCTGGTCAGCAGCAGCTGCTCGGCACGAACGCAGAAGGGGCAAACGCCAGTGGAGTACATCAGCACCCGCTGCATGCCGCTCACTTCCGCGAACCCTTTTTCAGCGGCAGGCCGGCTTCGACCCACGCGGCAACGCCGCCCTCCACGGAATGCAGCCTGGAGAAGCCGAGCTTGGCCAGCTTGGAGCAGGCAGCAGATGAGCGGGTGCCCGATTGACAGATCACAATCACCGGCGTGTCCTTGAACGGCGCCAGTTCGTCGACACGCTCCTCGAGCGATCCGACAGGGATATTGCGCGCGTCCGCCGGGTGCCCGGCAACGTAATCACTTGCCTCACGGACATCCAGCAACTGCGCATTCTCGCGGTTGATCAACATCGTTGCCTGGGCGGTCGTCACCGATCGCGAGCCGCCGGGACGATACACCGTAATGACGAGGAGCAGCGTGCCGCTGACCACAGCGACAGCCACGAGAAGAAGGTTCTGCTGTATGAATTCCAATCGAAACTCCAGAAATTGACGCGAAAAATGACGACCCACGGGAGCAGACGCGGAACGGTGCGCTGGCTCGTCTGCCCGCAAGGACAGGCAAGCAGTGACAAGGCACGGCTAATCGCCGCAGAACACCTCGCGCATCATGCCGATCAACTGCAGCGTGCGCGCATCGCCCACGCGGTAGTAGACCCGGTTGGCATCCTTGCGCGCCAGCAGAACGCCCTTTTCGCGCAGGATGGCAAGATGTTGGGAAATGTTGCTCTGCGAAGTTCCTACAGCGTCGACGATCTCCTGTACACAGGCATCCTGGTCGCCGATCACACACAGGATCTTGAGACGCAAGGGATGGGATATCGATTTGAGCGCACGTGCCGCCTGCTCGATATGCTCCTGCTTGTCGATGATGCTGGTCCGGATAGGCACGTTACGCCAGACTCGCCGTTTATCATATAATCGGCGATTATAGAACAAAAGCACCCGCCAAGGTGTGCTGTGCACGCTTGCACGTGACTGTAGAATACGCCGCTTGCCGGCCTCGAACAGCGGCCATGGCAGTCGCTCACGCTCTCGTCCTTCCAGCCCTCTCCAGATAACCCACGTTTCTGCCAGGCGTGCGCCGCTCATTGACCAAAACCACTGCCACCACTTGCGACGCTGCACCGGCGGGTCGCGCCGCGGCCACGCCCGGCCTTGCCACCCAGCGAGTGGGAAAACGCACCCCCACGCCGCCGCCAGCGGCAGGTGGCGAGCTCGGGTGCCTGCTGGGCATCGCCTTGCTCGTCGGCGCACTGCTGGCACCAACTTCCGCCGCTGCCAGCGACAAGGGCGGAGCGGATTCCCGGGCGGCCTCACCAACGGCCGTCGCCGAGAAGCAGGGTGACCTGAAGTCCTTGCGCAGCCAGATCGAAGCCCTGCGCCGGGAGTTGGTCGCTGCCGAAGGTTCGCGCCAGGAATCGGCGGATCAGCTCAAGGACTCCGAGCGAGCGATTTCGTCGACCCAGCGCGATTTGCACCTGCTGAAGGAAAAGATCGCCGCGCTGCAGAACACACTCAAGGACCTTGACGGACAATCGAAAGCACTCGAACAGGGACTCGGCCTGCAGCAGCGACAGCTCGAACAACTGCTCTACCGGCAGTACCTGCGCGGCAATCCGGATGCCTTGCAGCTGTTTCTCAATGGGGACGACCCGCATCAGCTGGCGCGCGATCTGCACTATCTGGAAGCGATTGGCCGGGCACGCAGCCAACTGCTGCTGGAGATCCAGTCCAGCCTGCAGCGCCAGAAGGCGCTGGCCGCCGACAGCCGGGAACAGGCAGCGCAACTCGCCGCCGCGGAACACAAGCAAGCCGAGGAACACGCCAAGCTCATCGCCCAGCGCGCGCAACGCCAGGCGACGCTGGACGGCCTGTCGGAACAGATCGCCGCGCAGCGACGTGAAATCGGCAAGCTGCAAGGTGACGAAAAGCGTCTCACCAGGCTCATCGATCGCTTGTCGAAAATCATCGCCGAAAAAGCCGCCGAAGCACGCCGGGAAGCAGAGCGCAGGGAGGCGCAACGCCGGGAAGCAGAGCGCCGGGAGGCTGCCAGGCGAGTGCTCGAACGCGAGGCAGTCGAACGGCGCGCACGCGCCCTGGCGCAGCTGGAACTGGCCCGCCGGGAGGCGCAGCGCACAGCCGGACAGCAGCACACGCCGGCCCAGCCGGACGCTCCTGGCGCAGGCGCGGAACCGCCCGCAAGCACGCCACCGCGCCCGGAAATGCCTCGCGAGGTGGCCCCCGAAGTGGCCGCGGAAACGGCCCCGGCGGCGCCTCGGGAGGCGCCGCGCGAAGCCCCGCCAGCGGAAGCTTTCGTCGGTAATCTCGCAAGAATGAAGGGCTCTCTGCGCCTGCCCACCAGGGGCTCGGTGACGAATCGTTTTGGTGGCGCGCGACAGGAAGGCAGCACCTGGAAGGGATTGTTCATCCGCGCCGGGACGGGTAGCGAAGTGCGCAGCATCGCCGCCGGTCGCGTCGTGTTTGCCGAATGGATGCGCGGTTTCGGCAATTTGCTGATCGTCGACCACGGTAGCGATTACCTGTCGGTCTACGCCAACAACGATTCGCTGCTGAAGCAGGTCGGCGACGATGTCCGCGGCGGCGAGAGCATCGCCACCGTCGGCAACACCGGTGGCAACCCGGAATCCGGTTTATACTTTGAAATCCGCCATGATGGGAAGCCGCTTGACCCGCTGGCATGGGTCAACCGCAGATGAGGCCGCACGGAGTGAGAGCAATGAGCAAGTGGAAACAGGCCGGGCTGGTTTGCGCCGGAGTTCTTGGTGGCATTCTGATCAGCCTGCAGATTCCGGCACTGGCCGAAAAAGAGACACGCACGAGTCTGCCAGTGGAAGAGTTGCGCACTTTCGCGGAAGTCTTCAATGCCATCAAGAAGGGCTATGTCGAACCGGTCGGCGACAAGGCGCTGATCACGCACGCGATCAGCGGCATGCTCTCCAACCTGGACCCGCACTCGACCTATCTCGATGCCGACGCGTTCAAGGACCTGCAGGTCGGGACGCAAGGCGAGTTTGGCGGCATCGGTATCGAAGTCGGCATGGAAGACGGCCTGGTCAAGGTGGTTTCACCGATCGAGGACACCCCCGCCGATCGCGCCGGCGTCCAGCCGGGCGACCTGATTTTCAAGATCGATGACACCCTGGTCAAAGGGCTGACTCTGAGCGAAGCCGTCAAGCGCATGCGCGGCAAGCCGAAATCGCAGATCAGACTGTCGATCCTGCGCAAGGGCGAGGCCAAGCCGGTCGACGTGACACTGACCCGCGAAGTGATCAAGGTGCAAAGCGTCAAGTCGAAGCGGCTGGACGACGGCTACGGCTAT
>LBIU01000237.1 GCA_000987445.1 Candidatus Accumulibacter adiacens
TAGGTCTTGGTCGCCGAGAAGCCCATGTCGCCGCTGCACAGGGTGACGCGGCGGTACGGCAGTTCGAGCATTTCGAGGATCGTTTCGGCGTGGCCGGTGAGTTCTTCGTGCGCCGCGAGAGAAGCTTCGGGAGCGACGATCTGTACCAGCTCGACCTTGTCGAACTGGTGCTGGCGGATCATGCCGCGCGTGTCGCGCCCGTAGGAGCCGGCTTCGGAGCGAAAACACGGCGTATGGCAGACCAGCTTGAGCGGCAGCGCCTCGGCGGCGAGGATCTCGCCACGGACGATGTTGGTCACCGGCACTTCGGCGGTCGGGATCAGGTACAGCGGCTCGGCGTCGGCGCGCACGATCTTGAACAGGTCTTCCTCGAATTTCGGCAACTGCCCGGTGCCATGCAGGCTCGCGCCGTTGACCAGATACGGGGCGTACACCTCGGTGTAGCCATGCTCGACGGTATGCGTGTCGAGCATGAACTGGGCCAGCGCACGATGCAGGCGGGCCAGCTGGCCGCGCATCAAGGAGAAACGTGTGCCGGCGATTTTCGCGGCGGTGGCGAAGTCGAGCTGGCCGAGCGCTTCGCCGAGGTCCACATGATCCTTGACGGCAAAGTCAAAGACCCGTGGCGCGCCCCAGCTCTTGACTTCGACGTTGTCGGCTTCGGACTTGCCGGTCGGCACGCTCCCGTCCGGCAGGTTGGGCAGCACCGCCAGGAAGGCGTCGAGTTCCTTGAGCAACTCGCCGAGGCGGAGCTCGTTGGCTTCCAGGTCGCTCTTCAAGGCGGCCACCTGGGCCATCACCGGCGCGGCGTCTTCACCGCGGCCCTTGAGCATGCCGACCTGCTTGGAGAGGCTGTTGCGGCTGGCCTGCAGCTCCTGGGTGCGGGTCTGCAGCGTCTTGCGCTCGCTTTCGAGGGTCTGGAAAGCCGTCTTGTCGAGTACGAAGCCGCGCCTTGCCAGGCCTTCGGCAAGGGCATCGATGTCGCTGCGCAGGTGTTGGATGTCGAGCATGCTCAGTCCTCAGCTTGGCGATCGCGCGCGGCGCGATCCGCCCTCTTCCGCTGCCCGCGCAGCTCGCCGGGATGGCTGCACGCGAGCGGAAGGATGTGGTCGTCGGCCGGTCGGCCTAATCCTTCGTTTCGTTCTTTTCTTGCCTTGCCTTCCGGTCGTTGGCGCAGCGGTCGAGCTGGCGCAGCTGGGCCAGCTTTTCGCCGATCCTGATCTCGAGGCCGCGCTCGACCGGGCGATACCACTCCACCGCCGGCATATCTTCCGGGAAATAGTTCTCGCCGGCAGCGTAGGCATCGGCCTGATCGTGCGCGTAACGATAGTCCTTGCCGTAACCGAGATTCTTCATCAAGCGCGTCGGCGCGTTGCGCAGATGAACCGGCACCGGCCGCGAGCCGTCAGCGGCTATGAAACTTCGCGCCGCATTATACGCCAGGTAGGCGGCGTTCGACTTGGCCGCCATCGCCAGGTAGAGCACCGCCTCGGCAAGGGCCAGCTCGCCTTCCGGCGAGCCGAGGCGCTCATAGGTCTCGGCGGCATCGAGGCTGATGCGTGCGGCGCGCGGATCGGCCAGGCCGATGTCTTCCCAGGCCATGCGCACGATGCGGCGCGCCAGGTAGCGCGGGTCGGCACCGCCGTCGAGCATGCGGCAGAACCAGTACAGGGCGGCGTCGGGCGACGAGCCGCGCACCGCCTTGTGCAGCGCCGAAATCTGGTCGTAGAAGGCGTCCCCCCCCTTGTCGAAACGACGCAGGCTTTGCGCCATGGTGGCGTCGACGAAAGCGCCATCGATCGTCGTCACGCCAGCGGTCGCGGCGGCGGTGGCCATCTGTTCGAGGTGGTTGAGCAGGCGTCGCGCGTCGCCGTCGGCGAGGCCGACCAGGCGTGCCCGGGCGTCATCGTCGAAATCGCGGTCGGGCAGTACCTGCGCGCGCGCGCGTTCGAGCAGTTGCCCGATCTCCTCGGGCGAGAGCGGTTGCAGCACATAGACGGCAGCGCGTGAGAGCAGCGCCGAATTGACTTCGAACGACGGGTTTTCAGTGGTCGCGCCAACAAAGGTCAGCAGGCCGCCTTCGACGTAGGGCAGGAAAGCATCCTGCTGCGCCTTGTTGAAACGATGCACCTCATCGACGAAGAGAATCGTGCGCCGACCACCGCGGGCGCGCGTCAGCTCGGCGCGCGCGACGGCCTCACGGATTTCCTTGACCCCCGAGAAAACGGCCGACAGGGCGATGAAGTCGGCGTCGAAGGCATCGGCCATCAGCCGCGCCAGGGTCGTCTTGCCGACCCCGGGCGGGCCCCAGAGGATCATGCTGTGCACTTGCCCGGAGCGAAAGGCCATCTCCAGCGGCTTGCCGGCGGCGAGCAGATGCGCCTGCCCGATCACCTCGGAGAGGGTCCGAGGACGCAAGCGCTCGGCCAGCGGCGCGTCGGAATGATGTTCGCCAAACAGATCGTTCATTGCTCTTTCGTATCGATTACGGGCTTGCGGCGGCGCTGGATGGAATGCCGCTGCGGGCGACCAGCGCATGCTAGCAGCTTTTCCGGATGGCGCTCACTGCGCCGGGCGCTGCGCGGCAACGCGGCGAAACGTGGCGCCGGCGCCAGTGCTGATGCTGACGCAACGCATCGCATCGCAGATTGGTCGACGCCGTGAAATTGCGCACGGCGCCAGCGGCCAGCCAACGGTATCTTTGCTCCATCGCCTTCAGGGCGCCAGAGGCAGGAAATCATTTGATGAGAAAACACAAGATTCGCAGCGAGACCGACCGGCGCACGCAGGATGTCGGTCCGCCCCGGAAGATGCCGGATCGCCGTCAAAAAGCGGAGCGCCGATTACCTGAACTCACCGACATGCCCTTCGAGGAGTTCGAGGCGGAAATGGCCGCACAGGGCAAACAGGCGGCTGTATTTCTACGCGCTTTCTACAGTGGTCGATAAGCGACACCACGTCGCTGGTGTCATGCTCGGAATCGCGTATCAGCTTGCTACGGCAATGTAGCAAGACCAGGGTGAGGGCCGAAGCTGGCCTCACAGCAAGGCGAAAGCCGAGCATTTGACCGGGTGCAATGCCCGGTCTTTTTTTTGAACGCTCTCAACCATCCGAACCATC
>LBIU01000238.1 GCA_000987445.1 Candidatus Accumulibacter adiacens
GGCTGGTACATCGACTTCCCGGTCGCCGGCGAAAGGGTCAACACCGACCTGCGCCTGCAGCTCAGCACGCTGGCCTTCAACACCAATACGCCAACCAGTGGTGCCTGCGTGCCGGTCGGCGTCAGCTTCGCCTACTTCCTCGACTACCGGACCGGCGGCGCTGTGGACGGAACGGACGGACTCGTCGGCATCAAACTCGGCGATTACCTGAGTACCTCACCGAGCGTGATCCGCCTCGAGGATGGTACGATCAAGGCATTGATCCGGACCGATTCACCGGACACCATCAGCGCACCGGTTCCGACCGCGCCGACGCCGCTCGACACACGCCGCGTTTCCTGGCGGGAGCTGATAACCGAATAGCCAGCCCACGCCGTACCAGAAGGCCGCGAAAGCGGCCTTCTGCTTGCTTGTCGCCGCCGCCCGAACGACGGCCACCCGGCGAGTGAACCGCTGAATCCGCGGCGCTCGTCCCGCGTGTCGTCAAGCGACCCGGCCCTGAAACGACGACCCCTGGGCCTGTCATTCGCTACAATCGCCGACTGTCCGAGCGTGCTCGCGGCAGCCGGGCACTGCGCGAGGCCACCTGGCAGTCTTGACGCGGCCTCGTCAATCGGACGCAACGTGGCTACAATTGCCGGCGCCGCCACCCGCCGCGACCTGTTCGCTCGCCCAAAGCTGGCGCACCCGAATAAGCACCAAGGACTCTTGCCATGAAACGCCACCAGACGCTCCAGGACCTCTCGCGCGAACACCACCGCGCGCTCAAGCTGGCCCTCGACGCCCGCCGTGCGGCCACTTCGGGTGATCCCGGCAAGGTCGCCGCGGCCATTGCGAGTTGTGCCGAGCTATTTTCCGCTGAGCTGGAACCCCATTTCATTATTGAAGAATCCAGCCTCCTGCCGGCCATGGCCGAGGCCGGCGAAGCGGCGCTGGTGGCACGCACGCTGCGCGAGCATGCCGAGCTGCGTGCCCTGGTCGGCCGTTTGCCGGGGGCCGATGCCCCCACCCTGCAGCGTTTCGCGGAGCTGTTGTCGGCACACGTACGCTTCGAGGAGCGCGAACTGTTCGAAGTCGCCCAGCAGCGTCTTGAGCCGCAAGCTTGACGCGGCGGCGCCTGAGCGGACTTTCGCAAGACATCCGTGCCGCACCGTGACTTGATCTTGCAGCTCAGCCTTGGCAAGACGCTCGAGATGCCTCTTGGCTGACTGCGCCTTCCCCCCACAGGATACCGATGCCAACCCTTCTGATCGTCGATGACGCCCCCGAAAACCTGTCCGTGCTGAGCGGCCTGCTCAGCCCGCTGCATAGGGTCCGCGCGGTCAACTCGGGGCAACGCGCCCTGCAGGCAGCGGCCAGCGAGCCGCGACCCGATCTGATCCTGCTCGACGTCGACATGCCGGTAATGGACGGCTACCAGGTGCTCCGCCACTTGCGGGCGAACCCGGCCACCGCCGACATCCCGGTGATCTTCGTCACCGCCGCTGTCGAGAGCGGTGACGAAGAGCGCGGTCTGGCACTGGGGGCGGCCGATTACATCACCAAGCCAATCCGGCCTTCGGTCGTCCTGGCGCGGGTCAAGGCGCAGCTCGAACTGAAAGCGGCGCGTGACCTGGTACGCGATCACAACCGCAGCCTGCAGCGCGAGATCGACCGACGGATGGCCGAAAATCTCCAGATCCAGGATGTCAGCATCCGCGCGCTGGGACGCCTGGCAGAAATCCGCGACCCGGAGACAGGCAATCACCTGCGCCGCACGCAAGGCTATGTGCGTTCGCTGGCCGTGGAGCTGCGTACGCACCCGCGTTTCTCGGCTTTCCTGACGGCGCACAACATCGAGATTCTCGTCAAGTCGGCGCCATTGCATGACATAGGAAAGGTCGGCATTCCCGACCACATCCTGCTCAAGCCGGGCAGGCTGACGGCGGACGAATGGGTGATCATGAAGACGCATAGCCGTCTCGGCTACCTGGCGATCGAGCAGGCCGAACAGGATGCCGAACAGCTGATCGACTTCCTGAGCATGGCCAAGGAAATCGCCCACTATCACCATGAGAAATGGGATGGCTCGGGCTACCCGGAAGGCCTCGCCGGGGACACGATTCCCATTTCCGCACGGCTGATGGCGCTCGCCGACGTCTTTGACGCCCTGCTTGCACAACGCGTCTACAAGGCGGGGCTGCCGGTCGACGAGGCCCTGCGCATCATTCGTGAAGGGCGCGGCAGCCACTTCGACCCGGATGTGGTCGACGCCTTTCTTGCCCGCCAGGACGAGTTCCTCGCCATCGCCGCCCGGCACGCGGATGGCGAGGCTGCGGCCACTCGCTGAAGAGCGCGCCACGGCGATTTTGGCAGGCCAGCGGTCTACGTGCCAAGTTCCCCTCCTGAAAGGAAGCACATGCGCAGCACCACGCTCGGCTGGCAACTCATTGCCTCGCTCCCCCTGCTTCTGGTCGCCATCGCCGCCAGCGCCGAAGCGCTGACGGTCGGCGGTACCGGGTCCTCGGAACCAATCGTCCGGCTGCTCTTCGAGACCTTCAAGAAGCGAGCCCCGGACGCGACCCTGAAGCACCTCTCGCCGCCCCTGGGCTCGGGCGGTTCGGTCAAGGCCTTGGCCGCCGGCAGAATCGATCTGGCAGTCGTCGGGCGGCCCCTGCGCCCGGACGAAATCAAACGCGTCGGGCAGCAGTTCCCTCTTGCCGATACGGCTTTTGTCTTTGCATCGCGCGACGGGCAGGCGGGAGCCGGCTTCGACCTCGACCAACTGGCCCGGATCTATGATGGGCGCCTGCAGGCCTGGCCGGACGGTGCGCCGATCCGCCTTATCCTGCGTGCGGCTTTCGAGAGCGACTCGATCGCCCTCAAGCGGATCTCGCCGGCGATGGAGGCCGCGATTAGCGCGGCGGCGCGACGCCCGGGAATGGTCACCGGCGACAACGACTTCCACACACTGAAGCTGATTGCCGACACCCCTGGCTCGCTTGGCCCGACGACGCTGGGCATGCTCAGCACCACCCGCCGCAGCGTTGTCGTGATACCGATCAACGGCGTCGTGCCATCGCTGGCCAGCCTGCGGAATGGCGCCTACCCGTGGCGCAAGTCGCTCACCATCGTTCTGCCACAGCAGCCCGGTTCACTGGCCGAGCGCTTCGTGGCCTTTCTGCGCTCCCCGGAAGCCAAGCAGGTGCTGCAGGACTACGACTACCTGCCGGCCAGGCAATGACATCGCCCATCCAGCAGCCGATGGTGACGCTGTTGACGCGGCTGGCTGCGGCACTGGCGCTGGTGGCTGCCCTGCTGCCGAGTGCCGTCTATCTGCTCTATGTCCGCGCCAGCGTCAGCGAGCAACTCAACGAATCGCTACGCTTTCAAACACTGCTTCTCGAAGAGTTCATCGCCAGCCAACCGCAGCAGTGGGATCTGGTCTCGGATCGCATGCGCAGCCTGTTGGACCGGCACGCTTCGCCACTCTCCCGGTATCAGGTACGCAATCTGGCCGACGAGATCCTGATCGACTCGGCAAGCGCCATCGCCGCTCCGACGCTGTCGCGCAGCCAGCCGTTGCACTCCTTTGGCCAGCCGGTCGGCCGCCTGATCATCGAAAAGGGCATCGCGCGTGAGTTGACCCTGGGACTGCCGCTGCTTGCCGCCAGTCTGCTGATCGCCTGGCTGATCTGGAACCCGCTGCGCCGCCTGCCGCTACGTGCCCTGGCGGCTGCCGAAGCGGCGCTCGCGGCGCGTGATCAGTATCAGCGAGCGCTCCTGGACAACTTCCCGTTCATGGTCTGGCTGAAGGACACCGAGAGCCGTTTCCTGACCGTAAACCAGCGCTTCGCCGATACCCTGGGGCAGCCGTCGGCGGAATCGCTGGTCGGCAAGACCGACTTCGATATCGCCGCCAGCGAAGTGGCCGAAGCCCGCCGCGCCGATGACCGGGCGGTCCTCGCCAGTGGTCAGGCGCGGCGCATCGAGGAAGCGATCGAAACGGCTGGCGAGCAGCGCTGGCTCGAGACCTACAAATCGCCGGTCTCGGTCGACGGCAAGCTCATCGGCACCGTCGGCTACGCCCGCGACGTCACCGAAAGCAAGCGTGCGGCGGACGCCCTGCGCGAATCGGAAGAGCGCTTTCGCAGAGTGCTGCACGAGGTGGACTCGATCGCCCTGCAAGGCTATCTGGCCGACGGCACGACGCGCTTCTGGAACGCGGCCTCGGAGAAGCTCTACGGCTACTCGGCCGAAGAGGCGATCGGCAAGAATCTGCTGGATCTGATCATCCCACCGGAAATGCGCGCGACCGTCAAACAGGCGATCGCCGAGATGCAGCAAAGCGGCATCGTCATCCCCCCGGGCGAGTTGTCGCTGCTGCGCAAGGACGGTTCTCGAGTCGCCGTCTTCTCCAGCCACGTCCTGATCGCCACTCCCGGACGCCCGGCAGAAATGTTCTGCATCGACGTCGACCTCACCGAACGCAATCATGCCGCCAGCGAACTCGCGCAGCACCGTCACCACCTCGAAGAGCTGGTGCACACGCGCACCGCCGAGCTGGCCGAGGCCAAGGAGGCCGCCGAGGCGGCCAACCGCGCGAAGAGCACTTTCCTGGCCAACATGAGCCACGAGATCCGCACGCCGATGAATGCCATCATCGGCCTCACCCACCTGTTGCTGCAGGAGCTCGACCAGCCCCGGCAGCGCGTCCAGCTGGCCAAGGTCAGCGAGGCCGCGCAGCATCTGCTCGGGATCATCAACGACATCCTCGACCTGTCGAAGATCGAGTCCGGGCGGCTGCAGCTTGATGAGAGCGAGTTTTCGCTGCGGTGGGTCATGGAGCATACGCTGGGCATGCTCGGCGAGCGCAGTCGGGCGAAAGGCCTGCAAGTGCAATTGGCCGTCGACCCGGCGATCCCAGACCAGCTGCATGGGGACTCGCTGCGCCTGGGACAGATACTCCTCAACTTCCTCAGCAACGCGGTCAAGTTCTCCGATCACGGCCGCATCGCCGTGCGTGCGCGCCTGGTCGAGCAACAGGGCACGACCGTCAGCCTGCGCCTGGAAGTCGAAGACCAGGGAATCGGAATCAGCAAGGAGCAACAGGCGCATCTCTTCCACCCCTTCTCGCAGGCCGACCAATCGACCACCCGCAAATACGGCGGCACCGGCCTCGGACTGGCGATCTGTAAGCGCCTGGCAGCGATGATGGGCGGTCATACCGGCGTCGTCAGCAACGCTGGCAGCGGCAGCCTTTTCTGGGCCACCGTCCAGCTCGCCCGCACAGCCGGCGACGACCAGGCGCTCGTCGGGCAAGCGACGCCGCACGCGGCGATGGCCATCGGCAGGTTCACAGCGCAGCGTCTTGCCAGTCGCCACCGGGGGACGCGCCTGCTGCTCGCCGAGGACGACCTGCTGAGCCAGGAAGTGATGCGCGAAGTGTTGCTGGCCGTCGGGCTGGCGGTGGACGCGGTCGGCGACGGTCAACAAGCCATCGATCGGCTCGCCGCGGCAGCGCCGGGCAGTAGCGACGACTACGCGCTGGTGCTCATGGACATGCAGATGCCGGTGATCGACGGCCTCGCCGCCAGTCGCGCGATCCGCCAGCTTCCGGGGCGGGCATTGCTGCCGATCGTTGCGATCACCGCCAACGCCTTCGCCGAAGATCGACAGCGCTGCCTGGACGCCGGCATGAACGACCACCTCGCCAAACCGGTGAGCCCCGAGGAACTCTACGCCGCGCTGCTGCGCTGGCTGCCGGAAACCGCCGCACGGCCGGAGTCCCACGAAAGCGGCCGCCTGCCGATGGCCGACGCTGGCGAGCAGATGCCCCTCGACCCGCAGCGGCGGCAGACGGATCGCATCCGGACCCAGCACATCCTGATGCAACTCGAAGCGCTACTCGCCGAGGACGACACCCGTGCCTGCGATCTGTGGTACGAATCGGCCGCGCTGATCGAAGCGCATCTCGGCGCGGTGGCCAAGCGCATCGGCAACGAAATCGACCACTTCGACTTCCCCAAGGCACTGAAGACCCTGCGCCAGGCCAAGCCGGGCGGCGGGCAAGCGCCTCCGTCACCCCCGCAACGCGCAGAGGGGAGCGCCTGAGCACCACCCGAGCAGTCGCAACGCAGCGCCGTGTGGTTGCCCGCTTTCCGTTAGAATCCAGCCTTTGCCCGCTCAGACCGCACTCAGGCCACAGCCGGGCCACCCTCAGGCCGCCCCCCCAGGAGAAAGCTTCATGACCTTGCAGAGCAAGCCCAACACCGACGACGTTCGCATCCGGGAAATCAAGGAGCTGGTCCCGCCAGCGCACGTTTTTCGCGAATTTCCGGTCGGCGTTCGCGCTGCAACGACGACCTATGAAGCGCGCCAGAACATCCATCGCATCCTGCACGGCGCCGACAACCGCCTGCTCGTCGTGATCGGGCCGTGCTCGATTCACGATGTCGATTCGGCCATCGAATACGCCAACCGACTGCAGAAGGAAGTCCCACGTTTCGCGGACGATCTGCTGATCGTGATGCGCGTCTATTTCGAGAAGCCGCGCACCACCGTCGGCTGGAAAGGGCTGATCAACGATCCGCGTCTCGACAACAGTTTCCGGATCAACGAAGGCCTCCGCCTGGCCCGCGGCCTGCTGTTGGAAATCAATGACCTCGGCCTGCCCTGCGCAACCGAGTTCCTGGATACCATTACCCCGCAATACACCGCCGACCTGATCGCCTGGGGCGCCATTGGGGCGCGCACCACCGAATCACAGGTGCATCGTGAACTGGCCTCCGGCCTGTCCTGCCCGGTCGGCTTCAAGAACGGCACCGACGGCAATATCCGCATCGCCATCGACGCCAT
>LBIU01000239.1 GCA_000987445.1 Candidatus Accumulibacter adiacens
GTCAGCGCACGGCGCGCGTCGCCGTCGATCCCGTGGTGCGCAAGCTTTGCCGTGTCTATGGCCAGCCTGACGGCGGCGTCGGTCCGCTGGAGCCCGACTTGATCGGCGAGCACCACGTCGCCACGGTCGGCGACCCCGAGCTCATCGACGGCTGCCTGCGTTGGATCGAGGCAGAGCCGACGGAGAGCCAGGCAAAGCGGCGCCGTTATCTCCTCACCATGCTGCAGCGTGCCACCCAGCAAGAACATGGAACCTGGGCCAATGGTCAAGCCGTCATGCTGCTGGACCATCTTGTCGGCAGGCACGCGAAGGAACTCGCTGCGGACCTGGTCGCGGTCATGATGGACACGCAGGGTGCCTTGGCTGAGCGGGTCGATCGACAAGTTGACGCGCTCGATGACGAGTCTCTGGACGCGATTGATACCGAGTTGCCGATCCAGTCGCTGTCGCTGATGGATTTGTCACTACATGTGGCTGTGCGCCGCGACCGTTTGGCGCGAGAACGGCTCGCTGCAGTTGACTCGCTGGACGACGCTGCGGCCGATCATCGCGAGACGATACTCAGCCGGCTGGCCGCGAGCGCTAACACGCTCGGCATCCGGCTCTCCGCCCTCGGCCGGCATGAGGAGGCGCTCGCCGCCAGCCAGGAGGCAGTCGGCATCCGACGGCGCTTGGCGCAAGACCGCCCCGACGCTTTCCTGCCCAAGCTCGCGCTGAGCATCAGCACCACGTCGGTCGTTTTGACGGCGCTCGATCGGCAAACGGAAGCGGCGCAGGCAGCCCATGAGGCACTTGAAATTCTCGCGCCCTTTGTCGAGCGTTATCCCGAGACCTTTGGGGATCTGGCACGCACAATCGGCGCTGATCTGCTGCGATACAGCGCCGCCGCGCAACAAGCGCCAGACCGCGCACTGCTCGGGCGCGTTGCGCGGGCGCTCGATGGTGGCGAAACGGCGGCCGAGGACCCTCCTATCGAGGCGCTCAAGCCGTAGATTGTCGCCATACTGGAAGAAGCCAAGGCGACAGGCGTGCTCAGATGCAGGGCGCGTCGCTTACTCCAGTCGCTCGATGCGATTCAAGCGGCCAGTGCTGATCTCGGGATGTTTGGCCAGGTATTGCTCCAAGGCGTCCACGTCCATGATGCCGGTGCGCCGGTTCCGCCCCTGGAGGAGGACGCTGAAGTTGTCGCCGCCTCCGGCCAGATAGCTGTTCACCGTCACCCGGTAGTTGGCCGTCGGATCGAGCGGCCTGCCGTCCAGGGTGACGCTGCCTGGGACGATGCGCTGGCCGATCGGCTGGCGCGGCTGCCAGCGGTAGTGAAAGCCACGCGAGACCTGCAGGACTCGCGTCTTCGACGGTCCCCATTGCTGCTCGAGAAGCTGCAGCAGCTGCGCGCCGCTGAGGGTCATCGTCACCAACTGGTTGCGGAAGGGTTGCACGGCGAACAGATCCTCGTAGCGTAGCGCGTCGCCGGGCAGTGGCGTGCGCACGCCGCCCGGGTTCATCAGCGCGATCTGGGCGCCGCCGTCGGCGACGGCTTGCGTGGCGGCCAACTGCGCGTCGGCGATCACCTGGCCGAGCGCGAACTCGCCCGCGGCATTCGCGGCCAGCGACAGCGGTGTGCCACTGTGGCGAACGACGCGCTTGGCCAGCGGTGCGGCGCGTTCCTGGTAGGCGGCGATCAGCTGCGTTTGTGCCGGGTCCCTGGCCAGCACCTCGCTGCGCACCAGATGGTTGTCGGCGCTCGCCGACAGCACGTCGCCCGACTGCGGGTCGAGCAAGAGGTCGATTTCGGTGACGAGGGTGCCGTACTTGTCGCCGCTGGTCACCAGCCGATCGTCGATGCGGCAGTTGTAGGCGCGATGCGTGTGCCCGCTGACCACCACGTCCACAGCCTTGTCGAGGGCGTGCACGATGTCCACGATGGCGCCGCTGATGCCCGGGCATTCGTTGTAGTCGCCGCTGGGCACGCCGCCTTCATGAATCAGTACGACGATGGTCTCGATGCCCTGCGCCTGCAATTGCGGTACGAGTTCGTTCACCGTCTGCGCCTCGTCAAGGAATTGCCAGCCCGCCACGCCGGCGGGAGTTACGATGCTCGGCGTGGCCTTCAGGGTCAGGCCGATGAAGGCCACCGGAATGCCCGCGAAGCGCTTGACCTGATAGGCGGGAAAAAGCGTCTTGCCGCTGCGCCGGTCGACGGTGCTCGCGGCGAGATAGTGGAAATTGGCACCGGAAAAGGCCTGCGGCCCCTTGCAGCCGTCGTCCGGGTGGCAGCCGCCGTTTTGCATGCGCAGCAGCTCGACGACGCCGCGGTCGAACTCGTGGTTGCCGACGGCGCTGATTTCCAGGCCCATCAGGCTCAGCGACTCGATGGTCGGCTCGTCGTGGAACAGCGCCGAGAGCAGTGGCGTGGCGCCGATCAGGTCGCCGGCAGCGACGAAGACATGGTTCGCATTCTTCGCGCGCAAGCTGTCTACCAGCGTTGCCATGTGCTCGGCGCCGCCGGCGGGCACCGCGATTTTCGCGCCGGGATGCGCCGGATCCTTGATGCGGATTCCACCCGGCGGTGGCAGGAGATTGCCGTGGAAGTCGTTGATCGCCAGAATTTTTACTGGCACCGGCAGCGGGGCCGGCGAGGACGGGCGCTGGTCGGTGACCGCGCAGGCGGTCAGCAGGGCGGCCAGGGCCGGGAAGCACAGGCGCTGTAATGTCATCAGAGGCTCCATCGCTAGGGGGCAATCGATGTGGGGAGGGCCGCCTGTGAGTATCCCGAGAGGCTGGTGCCACGGCGGCTACGGATTGTGGTAGGCGAGGCTCAGTATCGCCCGATGAGTCGGGCTCCGACCGGGACGGGCATCGCCCGCGAAAGAGCCGACTCCATAAGCGTGTGTGAGTTATTGCTGACAGCGGCAGCCCACGTCAGCTTCGCTGGCAGCGTAACATGCAGCGCTTTCCATGCCAGCGTTGGCGACCGACGATAACAGATGTGTCGCCCCGTGGCTTTACAGCGCTCCAGCTGGACGCGTAGTATCCAACGGCCGCAGCCTATCGGCATGTCATCTCATTTACCGACTTGTGGAAGATTCTGCGAACCATGCCCGACCATAGCTGGACGTGCCCTGCCTGTCACTGTGCCAATGCCGCCGCCACTGAAGCGTGCCGCGAGTGTGGCGCTCCCGCGGCGACTGCGCCGGAGCCCGGCGAGACCTTTTTCCCGTCCCGCGAGAGCCCTTTGGCCAAGGCAAGGATCTACGTCTTTGGCGGCCTGGCCGCGGGTTTTGCCATAGTCATCGCGAAACAAGGCGCGTTGTCGTCTGAGCTGCTCCTTACTCTGTCGATGCTGCTCCTCTTCGCGCTACCCATCTGGCTCCATTTCCGCAACCAACTCAGATTTGGCCAAGCCATGGTCACCCTCAGTGATGAGGCAATCGAGGCGCCGAATCTTGCCGCGAAGGAAAAGACACTCCGCTGGGCCGACGTCGACAGCATCGCTCTCGATCTCAAGCAGATCACCCCGGTTCTCGCATTTCACCTCAAGGAGGTTGACGGGTTTCGCAGCAACAGGAAGTCGTGGGCGGGAAGCAATCCATCGAAGCCCACCCTGGGCTTGTCCGCTTTCTCACCAGCCGATCAGGAACGCCTTCTCGACGCGGTAAGACGTCGACACCGTCGGGCGATGGGCGGGATCGCTCCCGAGCCGGGGGCGACGGGCAACGAACTGCGGGAGAAGCGGGAGTTCCAGGAGCGAATCAAGGCGCTTCAGCCCTACACCTGGGCGACGCACGCGCTGATCGCTGCCAACCTCCTGATCTGGCTGGTGACGCTGCTCTATGGCGCCGATTTCTCGCGAACGGCGGCAGAGAACCTCCTCCTTTGGGGCGGCAACGCCGCCTCCGAAGTCGAGAAGGGAGAATGGTGGCGGCTGCTGAGCGCCCTCTTCCTCCATGGTGGGCTTCTCCACCTGGCGATGACCATGCTCGGGCTTTACACGGCCGGCATGATCGTCGAGCGGATCTACGGTCCTTGGCCCTTTCTGATCATCTACCTTGGTTCGGGGCTGCTCGGTAGCGCTTTGAGCCTGCATTTCGCCGCACAGCAGGCGGTATCGGTCGGTGCTTCGGGCGCGGTCTTCGGCGTCGCCGGGGCTCTGCTGGCGGCGGTATTCCAGCATCGCGACAAACTGGCGAGATCCTTCAGCAAACAGACACAGGCCGGGATCGGCTTTTTCGTTCTCTATTCGCTCGTGCAGGGCTTCGGGCAAAGCGGCATCGACAACGCGGCGCACGTGGGAGGCCTGTTGGCCGGCTGTCTCGCTGCCTTCATTTTCCCCGAGCGCTTCGACCTCGATCACTACCGAAGAGTGTTCGCCAGCCGAGCCATTGCCGTGCTGGCCATTCTCGGTCTGGCGACGGTGGGCCTCGCGGCCATGGCTCCGTTGGCGACAGTCGATCTGGGACGGATCCTTGCCAGCTCACAGTTGCAGGTGCCGTTGTTGGAGCGTGCAGTTGGCCGTTTTGACAGCGGCTTGAGGTCGATCGCTTACGACCAGGACGAAGTCAAGGCGGGCAGGCTTTCGGAGCGGGAAGCGGACGAACGCAGCCGGTCCGTTCATGCGCCGATGTTCCGGGCCATCACCGACGATCTATCGCAAGTGGTTCTCCGTCCTGGTGATCCGCGAGGGCCCCTCATTCAGGACATGCGGCGCATGTCTGAACTGCTCACCGAGTCGCTGGCGATGGCGTCGGTGCTCGACCAAGCCTCCGGAACGCTCGAACCGGCGAACTCGGCGCGAATGGCGGCGATCGAAAGCGAACTGGTGGCGCTTGGTGAGAGGGTGAGGAAAGCGATCCAGGCGCTGGCGGCGAAGACATGAGGTGACTTCCGCCAGCGGGCGCCTGGTCTGGGGCGGGAGGTCGCCGTCTTTCCGCTTGCGGCGAGCGTCCGGCGCAGGCTGCTGCTGGTAGAGTCGTGCCGATTGACGGCCGCGCGTCCCGTGCGGGCCTGAGCTTTTCATGGAGGTGTTCGATGGAGATGCGACAACTGGGCCGCGATGGCCCGCAGGTATCCGCTCTTGGCCTGGGTTGCATGGGCATGAGCGACTTCTATGGACAGCGGGACGACGAGGAGTCGATCGCCACCATCCAGCATGCGCTGGATCTCGGTATCAACCTCCTCGACACCTCGGACATCTACGGTCCCCATACCAACGAGGAACTCGTCGGACGGGCGATCAAGGGTCGGCGAAGTGAAGTGTTTCTGGCAAGCAAGTTTGGCATCCTGCGCGATCCAGTGGATCCCTCGGTGGGCGGTTTCGACAGCCGTCCGGAGTACGTGCGAAGCGCCATCGAAGGCAGCCTTCGGCGCCTGGGCGTGACGACCATCGATCTCTATTATCAGCACCGGGTTGATCCAAACGTGCCGATCGAGGAAACGGTCGGCGCTCTCGCCGAGCTCGTTCAGGCGGGCAAGGTCCGCTACATTGGCCTGTCGGAAGCGTCGGCCGCTACCTTGGAGCGCGCTTGCCGGGTGCACCCGATCACCGCGCTGCAGAGCGAGTATTCCCTGTGGTCGCGCGACCCCGAGGCCACGGTCCTCGCCGCCTGCCGGCGCCTGGGCGTCGCTTTCGTACCATTCAGTCCGCTCGGGAGAGGCTTCCTCACCGGCGCGATCATGCGCCCCGAGGATTTCGCCGACGACGACTCTCGTCGCTCGAACCCGCGCTTTCAGAGCGAGAACTTCGCCAGGAATCTCGCGCTGGTCGAGCAGGTGAAGGCCCTGGCCGCCGAAATCGGCTGCACACCCGCGCAGCTGGCGCTGGCCTGGGTACTCGCGCAGGGTGAAGACATCGTGCCGATCCCGGGTACCAAGCGGCGCAAGTACCTCGACGAAAACGTCGGCGCGCTCGCGGTGCGGCCCACCCCCGCGCAGCTGGCCGCTCTGGACGCGGCCTTCCCCTTCAACGTGGCGGCAGGCGATCGTTACCCGCCCAGCCTGATGAAGGCAGTGAATCGCTGAACGCCAAGCGGCCACCACGGCGGCTACGGATTGCGGCAGGCGAGGCTCGGCTGTTTAGTAACCTGAGGGTGGAGTGAGCGATGGTTCGCAGCAAGGCAGGACCAGGAAAGTGGGCAGTAAGGGCATTCGCCTTCGTCGCCGTTGCCGAGATTCTCTATCTGCTGTCGGGGAACCTGCTGCTCAATGCCGGTTTCCTGCCGCAGGTGTTGAGCCGCGACCCCGAGCGTTTCAGCATTGAATGGGCTTCCGCATGGACCCTCCTGCCGGGCCATCTGCATGTCAACGGTTTGGCGCTGAGCGGTCGGACAGCCGAGCAGGAATGGTGGTTTTCGCTGGGCCAGGGGGAAGCACGCCTGGCGCTGGGCAGTCTGTTCTTCAAGACCGTGCGCATTGAAGGCGTCGAGGCGGACCAGGTGACGGGAGGGGCGCGCGATCGGCCGGCGGTGGCCTCCGGGTCGGCAGCGCGGCCTGCTTCCGCTCCCGTTCCCGCGGTGGGTGGCGTGCCGACTGCTGCTGCGGATCCACAAGCGGACGCTGCGTCGCTGAGCGTGCCACGGCCGGAAGCGGAAGCTTCGCCCGCGGAGGGGGCGCCCTTGGCGCCGACAGCGCCGGAAGCAGAACAAGCGGCCAGTGAGTGGTCGGGCTGGAGCATCGCGGTTGGCGATGCGGACCTCGCACGGATCGAGGCGCTCGAAGTCGAGGGCTACCGTTTCAGCGGGCAGGCGCGGCTGCGGCTGGAGGATTTCAGTTACCGCTTCGATGGGCCGGTGGCATTGGCGCGCGGCAGGCTGCAACTGGGCTCGGGTGAACTCCTGCGCGATTCCGAGTTGCTGGCCGCCGAGCTGCAGGGCGATATCGATATCCGGCTCGACGAGTTTCGCCCTGGGGAAAACCCGGGCGCCGGAGGAGCCAGGTTTCTTTCGGGCCGCGTTGGCGTGAGCGGCGATCTGACATCCCTTGCGTTCCTCGACGCCTATCTCAGCGATAGCCGATGGCTGCAGCTGGATGGCAGCGGTCGCCTGCAGGCGAGCCTCGACATCGAACACGGTCGCTTGCTGGACGGCAGCGAACTGGCCATCGAATCGCCGGACTTGACCCTTGTTCTGGACGAGCGCCTCGCCTCGGGAACGGGCGAGCGTCACCTGATCCAGGGGTCGGGCAGGGTGCAAGGCGGTGTCCGGGTTGAGGAGGGCAAGGCGCAAACGCAGCTGCAGGTGGAATTGCGTGATGTGGCCATGCGCAGGCTACCGGGAAACGCGCTTTTTCTGCAAGCCGAGGGCTTTCAGCTCGGATTGACCGCCGCGCCCGTCGATTTGAGCGAACGGCCAGGCGAGGCGGCGGTGTCCATGCAGTGGCGGCAGGCGGTGATGCCCGATATTGCGCTCTTGAACAGCTATCTGCCCGCTGGGCTTCCGTTCAGCCTGGTCGCGGGGCAGGCGCGGCTGAACGGCCAGCTTGCCTATGCCGATCGGGCAATCTCCGGGAGCTTTGAGCTGGCAGGAGAGAAGGTTTCCGGAGTCGTTTTCGAGAAGCCCGTGATCGGTAGTCTCGCGGTCGATCTGATTGTCAAGGCGGCCGATTTCGAAAGCCGCCGCCTCGATCTTTCCGGGTCACGTATCAGCATGCAGGCATCCGAGCGCAGGGCTGCCCGTGGGGCTGGCAAGGCCAGCTTGCAGACTGAGCTCAGGCTTGTGCAGCTGCAGCTGGCATCGGAGTTGTCGCTCGCCGAACTCAGGGACTTCTCCGGGCAGCCGCCGCTCAGTGGCGAAGTCAAGCTGGAGGGAACGGTGGCCAACATCGATTTCCTCAACGCCTTCCTGGCCCCGCGTCATGCCATCGAGTTCGGCGGCGGTGGCCGCCTGCAGGCCGACCTGCGCCTGAACGTCGGGCAGCTGGCTGCTCCCAGTCGCGTGACGGTCGAATCGGACCGACTGCTCAGCCGCTTTTCCGGCCTTGAGCTCAGCGGTGCTGGCGGCGTAGCGGCCGAGATTCGAACGCTGGCCGGCGCGGAGACGATGCGCATGGATATGGGCTTGCGCGCCATGCAGGTACGGCAGCTGAAAGGGGGCGAGGTTTTCCTGCGCGGAAAGGGAATACAGCTGCTCGCGACAAGCCCGCTGTCAGAGCTGCGCAAGAGGCGCGTCGAGCCGACCGCTGTCTTGAGCTGGCAGGATGCGCTGATGCCTGACCTTGCACTGCTGAACCGCTACATCCCGGGTAAGCCGCCATTCAGCCTGAGCTCTGGCGCTGCCCGTTCGAGCGGCCGTCTCGAGTACGCCGGCCGGAAGTTGTCGGGCAGCGTCAATCTGGCCGGCGAGAATGTGTCCGGCACACTCTTCGGGGAGTCGGTCGTCGGCCAGCTCGGCGTCGATCTGGTGATCAAGCAGGCCGATCCGGCGAGCGGTGTCCTCGATCTCTCGGGAAGCCGCGTGCACATGCAGGCAGCGGCGGCAGCGGGGGCGGCGGGCGAGTCGAGCAAAAGGGAGGCGCCGCTGCAGACCCGTATCACGGTCACCGAAGCGCGCCTGAAATCCCGCCCGCCATCGGCCAAGCAGGCTCGCTCGGGGCAGTTGTCTCCGGTCAGCGGGGTGGTGAAACTGGAGGGGTCGGTGGCCAATATCGCTTTCCTCAACCACTTTCTTCACGGTGATCAGGGGCTGGCATTTTCCGGTGATGCGCGCATGAGCGCCGATCTGCGGCTTGCCGAAGGGAAGGTCGCACCCGGCACCCGCCTGACCGCCGAGTCGGCGCATCTGGTCAGCCGTTTTCTTGATTTCGAGGCCAGCGGCAGCGGCCTGTTGAAGGCCGCGATGCAGGGGGTTGCGGGTGCGCCCGAGGGAAAGCTGGAAGTGGCTCTGAAAAGCTTCGGGCTGCGCCGGCTGGACGACAAGACGGCCTATGTCAGCGGGCGCGACTTTCAGATCACGACCGTCGGCAAGCGCTTCGATTCGAAAGAGGGGCTGCGTGAGCTGGAGACAGTGGTCACTCTGGGGGCGGCCGAAATACCCGACATTTCCGTCTACAACGCTTATTTGCCGAAAGAGGGCGGCGTTTCGATCGGCGCCGGAAAAGCAAGCCTGGCGGCAGACTTCAGGCTGAGCGGTGTCAGCGGCAGCGCCCAGCTGGAGATGCGGGCCAGCGGCGTCGCGGTGCGGGTCAAGGAGCAGACCATCAAGGGCGATCTGCGCATCAGTACGCGCCTCACTGCAGGGAATCTGGAAGAGATGAGCTTCGATGCGGCCGGCACCCAGCTGCGCATCGACAACGGCTCGCTGGAAAGCGAAGGCACTGCGCACGACCACTCGTACGACTCGTGGTGGGGGCAGATCGACATCGAGCGCGGGCGGATGACCTGGAAGCGACCCCTGAAACTGGACGCGAAGATCGGTCTGCGCCTGCGTGACAGCGGTCTGCTGGTGCATCTGTTCGTAAAGCAGACGAAGGAGAAGCCGTGGCTGAACGACTTGCTGACCATCAGAGACGTCAGTGGCCGCAGTGAAGTTCGCCTCAACGATCGTGCCATCGTGCTCAGCAATGCCCGGATCAGCGGTGAAAAGCTGCTCGTGCTGGCCAATCTGCGGCTCAGCGAAGAGACGATGCGGGGAGGCCTGTATGCCAGCTACGGGATCCTGGGCGCGGGCATCGAACTCAAGGGCGACGAGCGCAGCTGGAAATTGCTCAATCCGCGTCAATGGTACGACCGCTATTCCAAAGCGTTCTCGGCAGAGAAACCCTAGTGTGAAAGTCGCGCAAGCGACTCACGACGCTCCCTTCTCCCCTCGCGGGGTGAGGCGGGGACTTCAGGGAGCATGCTCCCT